>JASLHV010000123.1 GCA_030153205.1 Roseiarcus sp.
CAGCGCCCGCAAATTGCGCCGGACTACCCAACCTTCTCCATTTCAGCCATCGCGGTTGTCGATAAGCTTGCAACTAAGCCGCTGAAACGGAGCTGCGCGAAAGCCGCCTCTTTTCGAGATGCGCGAACGGCCTTGCTATGAGGACGCCATCGCCGCGGCGTCGTTGAGGGCGGAGCAAATAAATGGCGCATGTTAATATTTCCGCTCCGCGCCGTTGGGCGAGGCGCTCTCGAAGCTTGTCGGCTGCAATCTCCGCTGGGCCGCTGGCGAGCGCGCGCAAACCGCTGGTCATTCTGTCTTTGATTGCCAGCGATATAGTTTCGGCTTTGGCGGCGCTTTTCTTGACCAGACCGATCAGTTTATGGGTGGGAGAAGTCGGACAATGGAAGCCAATCGTTCAGATTAGCGTCTTGATCGTGTTGTTTCTCTGTTTCGGTCTTTACACAAAATTCGAATATAGCCGTTACGAACGATTCCGACGAAGAGTTCTCGCCGTGGGATACTTCGTCGCGCTTAGGGCTGCGGGAGAATCCTATAACCCTTCCTTGAGTGCGCTTCTCTTCGTCGCTCCTTCTCTGGCATTAAGTCTGGTGGTATTTGGACACTATGCGGAAGGGGTTGCGCGAAGCCTCCTTGCGCGCTTCGATTTATCAGAGGCGCACGTAGCTATTGTTGGCGACCACAGACGCTGTCGCGAGGTGGCCGCCCATCTATTGCGTCATCCTCATCCCGGATCGAAGCTGGTTGGCTTCATCGGCGGTCTCGATGAGGCTGAAGCGCAGCCGTCTCAATCCTTGCTGCCGCTTGTCGGTTCGCTGAGAGATCCGCGCGAAAAATTCGATAGCATCGACGCTGTGATCTTCACTTCGATGGCCGACTTCCGCGCGGCCGCGGCTTTGGAAGGCTTTCTAAAGTCGCCGTGGCGGCTATTTTTGATGGACGATAATTTCGACGATGCTCTTCCGGGGATGGGTGGCGGAAGCGCATTTGGAATTGAGCTCAAGCGCGGCGCCTCTCATGTGCGCAACAAAGCCGCGAAGAGAGCGATAGATTTGATCTTTTCGGTTTTTCTCTCCGCGCTGGCGACGCCAGCCATCTTGGCCCTAGCGCTTGCGGTCAAGGTTATTGATCCGGGACGGGCCTTTTATAGCCAGAAGCGCATCCGTCAAAGCGGCCTTCAATTTCGGATGTTTAAACTGCGGACGATGTACGAGGATAGCGAAAGACGCCTGGAACAGCATCTAAGCCAAGATCCGCAGGCTCGCGTAGAATGGAAGCGATATTTCAAGCTCCGGAACGACCCTCGAATTTTGCCGACCATAGGCGCTTTCATGCGGCGCGCCAGCCTCGACGAATTGCCCCAGCTATGGAATGTGGTGCGCGGCGAAATGAGCTTGATCGGTCCGCGGCCGTTCCCCGCTTATCATCTCGAAAGTTTTGACCCCGAATTCCGAGCAATCCGCCAAAGCGTTCCTCCCGGCATCACCGGTTCCTGGCAGACATCCTCGCGAAGCGATGGCGATTTAAGCGTTCAAAAGAAGGAAGATTTGTTTTATATCCTGAACTGGTCACTCATGCTGGATCTCTATATTCTACTGGAGACCATACCTACTGTGCTCAAAATGAATGGGGCGCGATAAGCGCCCCACGTAGAGATCGTAAGCCAGGACCGGCATTCGCGATGCCGGCGAATTCTGCCGGTCACCGCTTTAGCAGGCTGTTCCAAGGCGAGACACCAAGGTCGCCACGGCGCGTACCGAGCGGAAGTTGTCCAGCCGCAAGTCCTCTTTAGGAATGGCGACATCGAACGTCAATTCGACGTCCATCATCAATCGGACAATCGCCAGCGAATTTATGCCCGCTGAGCGCAGGTCCTGATCAACGTCTATGGGTCGACGTCGTAGCTGCTCGGGTCGCAACCCCTCCACCAAGTTCACAATCTTATCAGTCAACGCGACGCTGCCGCTGCTCATCTTTTCGCCCCTCTCACCAAGCTTCAAAGTACCAACGCTTCTCTAACAGAACTAGGCCAATCAGAAATACTAACGCCATGGGAAGCAAATAGCGCAACAACTAGACGATCCATTCCGAAGGCCACACAGGCGCTGTGACAAGTCGCTCCGTCGTCGCCGCGAAGATCCATAGCGATCCCGAAATGGTCTTGATGGCAGTTGAAACTCATGCAGGCTGTCGGTCGATCGACAGATCTCACCGGCACGAGAAGTTCGAACTTGAGCTGCTGCTCTGCTTGGGCCTGACTGAGCAAGGCGCCCGCCCGACCGAAAAATGGGTCACTTGCTGGAGCAATTCGATAGTTCAACCCGAGCTTATCCGCAAACCCCTTAGCTCGCTCCAACCACTGGTCGCGAAAATCCCGCGTTTGCTTCTCGGTTCCTATAGACACGAACTCGCGCATCCTGAATGACTGCATCCTGTCGACGTCTGACGACGGTTCCCGACGAAAACATTCACAACACACGTCATACGACAAGCCTTCAGACGGAATAGTGCGAGCGGCCGCAAGCGGATAAATCGCATAACAGGCGGCGGGCGCCAGCACCAGGTCGTGTGCGGACAACGAATTTGTCCACTCGCCCCCGCCATTTGCGCGATCCACCACGGAACTAATCTCGCGTTCGCTGCCGCTCAATCCGCATACGCAGCCAAGCAAGTTGGGGAAGCTTTTCAGGTAGCCCAGTCTTTCGATAATTTTTCGGTCGATCACCGGGGGGAACGACAAACTCTCGACATTGGGCTGCCGATACTTGGAGATGAAGCGATTAAGCGCATCATAAGCGGTCCCGTATGATTCAGTGCGTCCGTAGACGCCGTCGATAGGGCTGCTCCGACGGAACAGACCCTCGATCAGGGCCTCCTCCGCCACTTTGGGCTTAACTTCAAATTTTGATACAAACGTCATATACACTCCCCCGTCGGTTTATTCGAGCAACCCCAGCGGCGGTTCGCTGATCAACGTTGATAACTGCGCGTTGGCAAGAATTCGGTCGTTGCTGATCATTATAGGCGCCGAAAGTATATCGCGAAGATAGCGTCCCATCGCGAATTCGCCGTCGTTGCGGTAACCGGCTAGACCACATGCTCGCATAGCGCTCAATATGATCGAGACCGAAAGTTCCGAACTCTCCACTTTATGCAGATTTAGAGCTAGTTGATATTCGACCATTGTCGACCTTTCGGCGTCGTGCGAGGTCGCACTGACTCTGGATGCCGCCGACTGTACCATTCCGTGAAGCGTTTCGAGTGAAGCTCTAGCGCGAGTAAGATGAGCCGCGCCCGGTGGAAGTTTCATTGCTCCTGGCCCAGCGGCCATACGCACGAAAGCGCGCGCTCGCTGCACCGCTCCCGCAGCGATTCCGGTCCATACGGCGCTCCACAGGATATTCGCGAGCGGCATCATTGTCTGAGCATGAATGATCGCATAAGGGTCACTAAGGATTTGCGCTTGATGTCCCTGCGCTTCGAGGATGAACCCGCCACTGCAAGTGCCCCGCATTCCTAGCGTATCCCAAGATTGGCAGCGTCGCAGCGTGTAGTCCTTGCGTTCAAATGCGACGAGCGCCTGATCCGAGCTATCAGCAGCGTCGTTAGCGCGCGCGGTCGTGATAATTGCGTCTGCATATTCGCCGTAGGAAATTACGGACGCGTCCCGTCTCAGCGTTATCCTAAGACCATCTTTCTGAATGGCTGCATCACTTGATCGGAGGTCGCCTCCCTTGGCGCCTTCGGTGGTCGATGACGCCAATAGCAATTGGTTTTCCGCGATCCGCCGTTGAAAGTCCGCGAGCCAACCACTTTTCCTCGCGTGGCTAACGACACAAGCCGTGTTGATTTGATGCATCGCGTACATCAATCCGGTGGATGCGCACGAGCGTCCCAACACGCAACACGCATCGGCGAGTTCGATTAGGTTGGATCCGTCGCCGCCCAATGCGGCCGGGATGGCAGCGCCGAGAAGTCTCTTCTCTCGCATGGCGTCAAAGGCCTCGACCGGAAAACGCGCGTCACGGTCTACCTCTACCGCATGCTGCGCGGCGATCTTCGCGACAGCCTCGGCGCGCTGCCTAAGTGACAGCGGGCTTTCCGCAGTCGGTAAAACGGATCCGGGTTGGGAGTCGGCGGCTGGCCTCAATGTCGTCTTTTGCATGCGTCACCCCACTCCTAAGCAGTCCTGGCCAAGATATTGTCTGCGTCCGCGACTTCATAGCGGTAGTACAAGCTCGATCCGATTCCAAATCCGATTAGACACCAGAACCAAATGCCCTGAATGGGGCCCTCGAGCGCGACGTCGAAGGTCGCGTTGATAACGAACGCGACACCGTAAAAGGCGACGAAGAGAAACAGACTCGCCCAATTACCTTTGCCGTGACTTCGGGCGTGGAAGGCCGCTCCAAGCATGGAAGCGAACCATGTGAGAAGAAACCCAATCCATAAAGCCAGCCCCGGCGCCCCGGCTCTGGCCAAGATCGTCATCTGAACGTTATGAGGACTTCTCAGCGGAGGTCGATCAGGCTGGTCGCCGACTTGAAACCCATCCGCGTCCGCGAGGTTTATGCCGAAGCCGCGCCCAGTCCAGAAATTGCGACCGAACAAAGTATCCTCAGCGATAATCGTCCACCAATCGAGGCGCCATTCCTTGGTCTTCTCGGCCTGTTCGCTTCCATAACCGACAATGCTAGCAACGTTGCTGGCGATCTGCTGTACGTTAAGGGCGCGATCCTCGCTCGATCTCGCTCCACCATCGCCCGTCGAGCCGCCGCTGAGGGCAAAGGCGGCGCAGAGCACGACGGCGCCGGTGACGAAAGCCCTAAACAAGAGTCTGACTTTGCCTTGCGCGAGCATTGCGAGGAGGACTGGAGCGAAAAAGGCAAGCGCGGCCCCTCGGCTAAACGCAAGGAGCTGCGCCACCGTGAATAACATGAACAGCAACCAGGGAATGGTCACCTTTCGCAATCCTACAATCGAGAATATAGCAGCTCCGGCGAGATGCACCGCCACCTCGCCAGGGCGCACTTCCAGAAAAGGAAATTCGTATCCCGGAAATGTCGGTATGTACTCTTGGAAGAACCTTGTTATTATCAATACAAAGGGGATTACACACACAAAAATACCAACGAACGAACTATAGCGATTGACCGCTGCTTCGATACGTCGGTGATCCTCGATCAACAGGGAGGCGACGATGAAAGCGAAGCCGCCGTACATAATGACAACGCTATCGCGCAGCGCGTCAAATCCATATTCGCGGACAAATGGAGCGGTTCGCAGCATTACCCAAATCATTGCGCCGCAGAGTACAAAACTTGACGGCGCCGTAATCGATGCGAGAAGACAACCCGTATAAATCGCCACCAACAGGCCAAGAAGGTATATAGCCTCACCGATAAAAACAGGGCTAACACCGAGATACGCAAAACCGCGTCCAACAGTTGCGTAGCCGAGCAACACGCCTCCGAGAAGGATGAAGTATTTGTCGCCTAATCGAGCATAGCCCGGGGCGTAGCTGACCAAGTTAGATGCCGGGTTAAATTTGCCTGTCATTGATCACCGAACAACACGATATGTGTCACTGGACCGTTGCGACCTCGATCTATTGAGATACGACTTTGGCCTCCCTATCGCCGATTATCGCTCCTGACGATCCCACCAAGTCCTCGACCGGCTCGGATTTGACTTCGATGATGTCGCCGGGCGCAATGGCTGTCGCTTCTGTCGCCGTCAGCGCGGTTTCCTTGCCGTTCTGGACGCGTGTGACAACGAACTTACGTTCGACGTCCGACGAGGGAGCCTTGATCTGGCGAAGTCTGAGCAGGCGGAGTGCGCGCGCAGACTCGGCGCTAATTTCGA
>JASLHV010000128.1 GCA_030153205.1 Roseiarcus sp.
GCTGCGCCTTGCGCCAAGGGCGCGGCCGAAGAGCGAACTGAAGGCGCAGCAGAGCTGCGTATAGGCCGCTTCAAGGCCGACCGAGGCGCCGAAGCCGTTCGAGACAAGGGTTTGCGCGACGATATAGAGGCTGCCGCTGCCGGAAAGCCGGCCGCCGCGCAAGGCATTGGCCTCGACCGCGTCTGCCAAGGCGCCGCGAAAGCGGTCCTTGGCCCAAAGCGCCAGAGCAGCGAGGATCAGGCCGCCAAGAACCGGAACGGCGATGGTGCGCCAGGCGTCGGGCGAACGGGTCAGGCTGAGCGGCGCGTCCGGTGGAATGGCGAAGAGCCATTCGTGCATCTTCTGCGCGGCGACGTTCAGGATCGACACGAGAACGCCGCTGATCACGCCGATCACCGTGGCGGCGGCGAGGAGGCCGCTCTCCCGGGTGCGCACAAAAGCGCGCATCCATGCAGGCAGGGCGCGATCGAAGCCTTCGGCCGGCGTGCTCCCGGCGCCTTCGAGGCGCGTCGGCGCTTCGAGCGGCTTATTCACGCGTTGTCCGGCGCTCGAGGCAGCCCGCACTCCTCTCCCGCTGGCGGGAAAGGGTCGGGGTGAGGGGAAAGCATGCGATAGTCAATGAGCTGAAATCCGCCTAACCTTCATCCCTTTAAGGGTCCGGAATCGGATCATCTTCAATAGCAAGGAGACGCAATGGCCGTCCATTTTTCCGAAAGCGAAATGGCTGCGCGGAAAGACCGCTTGATCGCCGCCATGGCGGCCGAGAAGCTCGACGGCCTGCTGCTCTTCGCGCAAGAGAGCATGTATTGGCTGACCGGCTACGACACTTTCGGCTTCTGTTTCTTCCAATGCCTCTATATTGGCGCCGACGGGCGCTTAGCGCTGCTGACCCGTTCGGCGGACCTTCGCCAGGCCGAGCGCACCTCGAACATCCGTGACATTCGAATCTGGAAGGACGGGATCGCCGCGGCGCCGACAAAGGATCTGCGCGCCATGCTCGACGACCTCGGCGTCCGCGGTCGGATCGGCGTCGAATATGACAGCTACGGGTTGACCCATCTCAACGGCCGCCGGCTCGAAGCCTCGCTCGAGGGTCTCGCCGAACTGGTCGACGTTTCGCGGCTGATCCCGATGCTGCGCACGACCAAATCGCCGGCCGAGATCGCCTTCGTTCGCGAGGCGGCGCGTCTTTCTGACCTCGCCGATCACGCCGGGGCCGAGGCGACCGCGCCCGGCGCCGACGAAGGCGCAATCCTCGCCGCAATGCATAATGCGATCTTCTCCGGCGGCGGCGATTATCCCGCCAATGAATTCATCATCGGCTCCGGCGGCGACGCCTTGCTCTGCCGCTATAAGGCCGGCCGGCGCAAGCTCGACGCCAAGGATCAGATCACCCTCGAATTCGCTGGCGCCTTTCGCCACTATCACGCGGCGATCATGCGCACCCATGTGGTCGGCGCCGAGAAGCCGCTCCATCGTCCCTATCACCGGGCGGCGCGGGAAGCGCTGCTCGCCTGTGAGGCGGCGCTGAAGCCGGGCCGCACCGCCGGCGACGTTTTCGCCGCCCATGCGCGAATCTTCGACCAGCACGGCCTCTCCCGCCATCGGCTCAACGCCTGCGGCTATTCCCTGGGCGCGAAATTCACCCCGTCCTGGATGGACCCGCCGATGTTTTACGAAGGCAATGACTTCGTCATTGACGAGAACCAGGTCTTTTTCGCCCATATGATTCTGATGGACAGCGAGAGCGAGACGGCCATGTGCCTCGGCCGGACCTATCTCATCGGGCCGGACGGGGCCGCGCCAATCAACGCCCCCGATCTGGACCTCGTCGTGAAATCGCGATAGCTGTTGTCAAAGATAACAATCCGCTGGGCCCAAGCCACGGCGGGAGGCGAAAGACGGAATGATTTCAGGAAGCCATCGCTTGGCGAGCCTCAGGGGCGCGCGCCAGGCGGCGATCATCATTGTTGCAGCCTTTGGTCTCGCCGGTTGCGTCGAGACCGCTGCCGAGATGTCGCCGGCTGCCGATGCCCAGCACATCCATTTGGTCCGACGTCCCGATGTCAGCCTGTCCGGAGCGACAGTCGCTTTCGTTTCCGTCGACGGCGCCCCGTCCGCGGTTTCCGCGAATTTCATGCGCGATCTCGCGAAAGAAGCGGCAGCGCAGCAGATCGTCCTCGCCGACCCGAAACAGGCGCGGTATTTCGTTCGCGGTTATCTGTCGGCCTATGAGACGACGGACGGCGCCGCCGTCGAATATGTCTGGGACATTTTCACTAAAGACAAAGCCCGCGCGCAGCGCCTGAGCGACTTCCTCGACATCAAAGGCCAAGGCGCCGACGCCTGGAGCATCGCGGGCGAGGCGGCCCTCGCCAGCGTCGCCGCCAAGAGCGCCGACGATCTCGCGGCTTTTCTCTCCAACACGCCGGAGGCCGTGGCCGGCGCTAATAGTAAAGCGCCATCGTCGGCCGCCGCCCTCTTGCGGCCCGCCGTGGACGAGACCAAGGCTCTCGGCTACGCGCCGGTGGAATAGCCGGGTGAATCTCATCGCAATGTTGTTCCTGACCGGCGCGGCTGTTAAGACCCGCCGCGAATGCGTTCGGGTTCGAACATGACGGCGGGGACAAAGGGCCTTCCGGCGATAAGTGGAAAGCCGGGCCGCGCTAGGAACGAGCGATGATCGGGGCGATGAAGATACTCGCGGGCAATTCCAATCCGGCGATCGCCGAAGCTATCGCTGCCTATCTCGGCGAAGCGCTCACCAAGCTTCACGCCCGACGCTTCGCCGATCTCGAGATTTTCGTCGAAATTCTCGAAAACGTGCGCGGGCGCGACACGTTCATCATTCAATCGACGTCCTATCCGACCAATGACAATCTGATGGAGCTGCTGATCATGATCGACGCGCTGAGGCGCGCGTCGGCGCAGCGCATCACCGCGGTCATGCCCTATTTCGGTTATGCGCGGCAGGATCGTAAGCCGAGTTCCCGCTCGCCGATTTCGGCCAAGCTCGTCGCCAATCTCATCACCAGGGCCGGCGCCGACAGGGTGCTGACCGTCGATCTGCACGCCGGCCAGATCCAGGGCTTCTTCGACATTCCGCTCGACAACCTTTACTCCGCGCCGGTGATGGTGCGCGACATCAAAACGCGCGGGCGGATCGACAACGTCATGGTCGTCTCGCCGGATGTCGGCGGCGTGCTGCGGGCCAGGGCGCTGGCTAAGCGTCTCGACGCGCCCCTCGCCATCGTCGACAAGCGCCGCGAGCGGGCGGGCGAATCCGAAGTGATGAACATCATCGGCGACGTCACGGGCCGAAATTGCGTTCTGATCGACGACATCGTCGATTCCGGCGGCACTTTGTGCAACGCCGCCGATGCGCTGCTCGACAAGGGCGCCTCGAGCGTCTCGGCCTATATCACACACGGTGTATTGTCCGGCGGAGCCGTCTCGCGCATCGCCGCCTCACGGTTGAAAGAGCTGGTTCTCACCGACACGATCCAGCCGACGGAAGCTGTGCGTGTTGCACGCAATATACGTGTCATCTCGATCGCGCCTTTGATCGGCGAAGCGATCGCCCGCATCGCCAAGGAAGAAAGCGTTTCGGTTCTCTTCGACTGAGACGGAAACTACCTCGCTGTCATTTTCGCGAAAGCGGGAACTCTGTTTGCGCAGGAAAGACGCTGACGACGCGACAAGTCTTCAGAAATCTGCTTGACTTCGATTTGGGGCCACGCGATCGTTTTGACCAATTGGTCAGGAAGGATCGGGTCTACCGCTTCGCCCGGCAGCGGCTCGACCGGCGACGTTTCCAGCGTGGGCGTTCACTGGTTGCTGAGGGGAGACGATATGAACAAGCGTATATCCGGCTATCTCGCGTCCGGCGTCAGCGTGGCTTTTGGTCTCGCGCTTCTCGCGTCGAGCGCTCTGGCCGCAGACATCAAACCGGCCATCATCTACGACCTCGGCGGAAAGTTCGACAAGTCCTTCAACGAAGGCGTCTATCATGGCGCCGAGAAATTCAAGAAGGACAACGGCATCGACTATCGCGATCTCGAGATTCAGAACGACGCGCAGCGCGAGCAGGCGTTGCGCAAATTCGTCAAGGATGGGTTCAATCCGATCCTGACCGTCGGCTTCGCCTGGGCCACCGCGCTGGAAAAGGTCGCCGCGGAATCGCCCAAGACGAATTTCGGCATCATCGACATGGTGGTGGACAAGCCGAACGTACGTTCGATCGTCTTCAAGGAGCAGGAAGGTTCGTTCCTCGTCGGCGTCATCGCCGCCAAGACGACCAAGACCGACAAGGTCGGCTTTGTCGGCGGCATGGATATTCCGCTGATCTCGAAATTTGAATGCGGTTACGCCCAGGGCGTCAAATACGTCAACGGCAAAGACGAAGTCTACGCCAACATGACCGGCACGACCCCGGCGGCTTGGAACGATCCGGTCAAGGGCGGCGAACTCGCCAAGTCGCAAATGGATCGCGGCGCGGACATCGTTTACGCCGCGGCGGGCGCGACCGGCCAAGGCGTGCTGAAAGCCGCGGCCGACGCCGGCAAGCTCGGCATCGGCGTCGACTCGAACCAGAACGGCCTCTTCCCCGGCAAGGTTCTGACCTCGATGCTCAAGCGCGTCGACGTGGCCACCGACAAGTTCTTCAGCGACGCCAAAGCGGGCAACTTGAAGGGCGGCATCGAGGCGCTTGGGCTCAAAGAGGGCGGCGTCGGCTTCGCGGTCGACGACAACAACAAGAGCATCCTGACGCCTGCGGCCAAGGACGCCGCCGACGCGGCGGCCAAGGACATTATTTCGGGCAAGATCCAAGTCCACGACTATATGTCGGACAATAAGTGTCCGACCTGATCTAACGACAGCGACGCTGCAATTCGTCTCGCGGTTGAGGATGGGTCACCGCGAGACGTACGGCGCGCCAGGACAAGGTTTGTCTCGCGGGGCGATCGGGGGCTTGAGTGGGAGTTGACGTCGGCGATCGGCCGCCCGCCATCGAGCTTGTCGGCATCGACAAGCGCTTTGGCAGGGTACACGCCAATAACAACGTCAATCTGAAGGTCGAGCGCGGACTCATTCATGGCATTGTCGGCGAGAACGGCGCCGGCAAGTCGACTTTGATGTCGATCCTCTATGGCTTCTATGAAGCCGATTCCGGCGAAATACGCATCAACGGAAACCCGGTACGGATTACCTCGTCGCGCGAGGCGATCAGCCATGGCATCGGCATGGTGCATCAGCATTTCATGTTGGTGCAGCCTCTGACCGTGCTCGAGAATGTCATGCTCGGGGCGGAAGGCGGCCCGCTGCTTGCCGGCGGCGCGGGTCAGATCAGAGCCAAGCTTGCGGAACTCGCGCGAGCCTATGGTCTCGTGGTCGATCCCGACGCGGTCGTCGGCGAGCTTTCGGTCGGCCTGCAACAGCGCGTCGAAATCCTGAAGGCGCTGGTCCGCGGCGCCGAGATTCTCGTCCTTGACGAGCCGACGGCGGTTTTGACGCCCTCGGAAGCCGACCAGCTCTTCGAAATGCTGAAAGTGCTGAAGTCTCAGGACAAGACGGTCATTTTCATCACCCATAAGCTGCGCGAGATCATGCGTCTCACCGACCGCGTCTCGGTGATGCGGCTTGGCGAAATGGTCGCCAATTTCGAAACGGCCAAGACGTCGCCGCCCGAACTCGCCGACGCCATGGTCGGGCGTAAAGTCATTCTGCGTATCGAGAAGGGCGAGGCCCATCCCGGCGAAATCGCGCTCGAAGCGCGCAATCTCGTCGTCAAGGACGATCGCGGCGTCACCCGCGTCGACAATATGTCCTTTGTACTGCGCCGCGGCGAGATCGTCGGCATTGCCGGGGTCGCCGGCAACGGCCAGTCGGAATTGCTCGAGGCCTTGGCGGGCATTCGCCTGCTGACGTCGGGCGAAATTCTTGTCGCCGGCGCGCCGCCGCCGCTCGACAGGCGCAATCCGAAGGGCATGCGCAAGCTCGGCGTCTTTCATGTGCCCGAGGACCGCCATCGCATGGGCCTGGTCATGCCGTTCCAGGCCTGCGAAAGCGCGATGCTCGGCTTTCACGACGATCCGGTCTATGGCGCCGGCCTCTTGTTCAATCGGCAGGCGATCGTCGCCGACGAAGTCGAGAAGATGGAGTCGTTCGACGTACGGCCGCGCGCGCCGCTGCTCAAGACCGCCAATTTCTCCGGCGGCAACCAGCAGAAGATCGTACTGGCGCGAGAAATCGAACGAAATCCTCATGTGATGCTGGTCGGTCAGCCGACGCGCGGCGTCGATATCGGCGCCATCGAGTTCATCCATAAGCGCATCGTCGCTTTGCGCGACGCCGGCAAGGCGGTGCTTCTGGTCTCTGTCGAACTCGACGAGATCATGGCGCTTTCCGACCGCATCCTGGTCGTTTGCGGCGGCCGCATCACCGGCGAGCGGCGTCCTGAAGCGACCAATCAACAAGATCTCGGCCTGCTCATGGCCGGCGTCAGCGAGCATGCGGCATGAGCGCAGTTCCGACCGAACTTCCCAGATGGGCCGATGTGGCGGTCATTCCGCTGATCAATGTCGCCGCGGCCTTTGTCATCTCCGGCCTCGTCGTCTTGGCGATCGGCGAAAATCCTATTGAAGCGGTCAAGATCCTTATCGGCGGCGCGATCGGCGATCTCGAGGGCATCGGCTTCACGCTGTACTATGCGACGAGTTTCATCTTCACCGGCCTTGCCGTCGCGATCTGTTTCCACGCGGGCCTGTTCAATATCGGCGTCGACGGCCAGGCCTATGTCGCCGGACTCGGCGTCGCCTTGATCGCGCTTCATTTCGGTTTCCTGCCGGGGATCGTGCTCGCGCCACTCGCCATTGTGGGAGCGGCCGTGTTCGGGGCCGCTTTCGCTGCGATACCAGGCTATCTGCAGGCCAAGCGCGACAGCCATCTCGTCATCACGACGATCATGTTCAATTACATCGCCTCGGCCCTTATGGGCTATCTTCTGGTCGACGTGCTGCGCAGCCCAGGCCAGATGAATCCGGAGACGCCGGGCTTTCCACCAGGCGCGACGATCCCGCAGATTCGCGACCTGGTCGCCTATCTCGGCTGGGAATGGCCGAACACGCCGCTTAATCTGAGCTTCCTCTTATCGCTTGTCTGCGCCTATCTGTTCTGGCTCTTGATTTGGCGCACGCGGCTTGGCTACGAAATCCGTACCGTCGGCGCCAATCCGACGGCGGCCATCTATGGCGGCGTTTCGCCGGCAAAGATCACCATCATCACGACTTTGATGTCAGGCGCGCTGGCCGGCGGTCTCGCGGTCAACGTTCTCCTCGGCGAGGAGCATCGCCTTATCCTGGAATATACGGCGCAATTCGGCTTCGTCGGGATCGCGGTCGCGCTGATGGGCCGCGGCCATCCCGTCGGCATCGTGCTTGCGGCGATTCTTTTCGGCATATTGTACCAAGGCGGCGCTGAACTCGCTTTCGACAAGCCGAAGATCACGCGCGACATGATCGTGCTGATCCAGGGTCTGGTCGTGCTCTTCGCCGGCGCTTTGGAGCATATGTTCCGGCGACCGCTGGCAATATTCCTGGCGCGGTTCCAGTCGCCGGTGGTTGACGCGCCCGCTGCCGAGCGGGCGTGACGGCCATGGATTTTTTCGACGCTTTCATCGTCGTCTTCGCCTCCGGCATTCGTCTCGCCGTGCCGCTGATCCTCGCCTGTCTCGCCGGCCTCTGGTCGGAGCGCTCCGGCATTGTCGATGTCGGGCTCGAGGGCAAGATGCTGACGGGCGCCTTCGCCGCCGCGGCGGCGGCGACCTTCACCGGCAGCGCCTGGATCGGCCTGTTCGTCGGCGTCATCGTGACCATATTGATGTCGCTGATTCACGGCTATGCCTCGATCGACCAGCGCGCCAATCAGGTCGTCTCCGGCGTCGCCGTCAACATGGTCGCCGACGGCATGACCGCTTTGATCGGCAACGCCTGGTGGGGGCAAGGCGGACGTACCCCGCAGCTCGACTCTTCCGCGCTGTTCAATGAAATCAATCTGCCTTTTGTCTATACGGTTCGGGATGTTCCCATCATTGGCCCGATCTATCAGCATTTGATTTCGGGCCATGATCTCATCACTTATTTCGCTTTCCTCATGGCGCCTGCGACCTATTGGGTCTTGTACAAGACGCGCTTCGGTCTGCGCCTCAGGGCCGTCGGCGAAAATCCCGCCGCCGTCGACACTGCCGGCATTTCGGTACGCGGTTTGCGTTACGGCGGGGTGATCATCTGCGGCGTCTTGGTCGGTATGGCCGGCGCTTACCTCTCGATCGCCCAGGCCGCCTATTTCCAGCCGCATATGAGCGCCGGCAAAGGCTTTATCGCGCTGGCGGCGCTGGTCTTCGCCAAATGGCGCCCGATGCCGGCTTTGGCCACCTGCCTTTTGTTCGGCTTCCTCGACGCCTTGTCGATCCGTCTCCAGGGGACGATTTTGCCGGTGATCGGATCGGTGCCGGTACAAGCGATTCAGGCCTTGCCTTACATTCTCACTGTCATTCTGCTCGCGGGTTTCATCGGCAAGGCGATCCCGCCCAAGGCCTCGGGCGTTCCCTATGTCAAAGAGCGCTGAGACGCTCAAGGCCCTCTTGGAAGTGGCCAAAACGGCGCAAGGCAAAGCCTATGCGCCCTATTCGCGCTTTAGCGTCGGCGCCGCGATCGTCACGCCTTCCGGCGCGATCTATTCCGGCTGCAATGTCGAGAACGCGGCCTATCCGCAAGGCGCTTGCGCCGAGACGGGCGCGATCAGCGCCATGGCTTTGGCGGGCGAGCGGCGCATCGCCGAAATTCTGGTGATCGGCGACGGCGACGCCCTGGTGACGCCCTGCGGCGGCTGCCGCCAACGCATCCGCGAATTCGCCGCCCCGGATACGCCGATCCATATCGCTGGACCGGATGGGGTGCGCAGGACTTTCACACTGGATCAATTGCTGCCCGAATCTTTTGGCCCGGAACATTTAAAGTGAGGCGCAATCCGTTCCCGACCGCGCGCAGCGCGGTGGAAGGGGCCCCGCTGAGTTGAGGATTTGCTTCAACCGCCGTGCCCTTCCACCATGCTTCGCATGGTCCCTCCCCCGTCTTCGACAGCGACGCGGCGCGCTTTTTCAGTCCTGAGTTCCATGGTGAGAGCAAATCATGATCATCCCCTGCGACGAAGCCATCGAAGCCTTACGCAAACGCGGCCTTCCCACGCTTCCGCCGATCGCCATTGTCCTCGGCTCCGGCCTCGGCTCGCTTGCTGACGAGGTTGAAAACGCGATCTCCGTACCGTACGAAGACGTGCCCGGTTTCCCGGTCCCGACTGTTTCGGGCCATGCCGGACG
>JASLHV010000269.1 GCA_030153205.1 Roseiarcus sp.
CGCGCAATGTCGGACTCATGATGAAAATATTCGGGCTCCCGAATCGCGCGCTCTGGTACAGGAGAAATCGAGAAATTTTGAGAAGGTTTCGCGGTGTGTTTCGATGTCAACCATGACGGCCTACAACTGCAGTACACCGAAGCGGTCCTTCCGAAGCTTTTACTTTCTTCCTCCGGCGCGACCGATCGCCCCCTAATAGTGTCGTGTTTGGGCGCGGAACATCAACCGACCGCAGGATTGGCATTTTTGCAAGTTGCCGCCATCGATCGATCGACCGAGCCAATAGGCTAGGGGCGGCGCTCAAATACGTCCTAACTCTTCTGCAAAAACCGCAGATACCTCGTTCGTCAAGACATGTAACGCCATGCCTCGTAGGAGGCCATGACCACGATACATTACGCAGGCTCCTTTAGCCCCCTGATGTTCGACTTTCGGTTCAAGTCCATCCACCGGAGGATAATTGCGGTCATGCAGCTTTATTTTTCGTTCAAATACTATTTGAAAATACTTCGGGCTCCTCTTGTGTAAAATACATAACGATCGAGGCAGTCGGTCGTCGACAACGCAGTCCATCCAACTGATGTGCTGTTGGTTTTTAATAGTACGTCCAATCTCTCTGATATCTAGGATCGCGGGGATATGTGTATTGTCATCGAACTGATCACCAGAGTCAAAAACCCCCTTCATTGCATCCAGAAGTCTAATTAAGGGTGACATTGGTCTAATCTTATTGGACTCGAGGTCAGATTGTCGGTTTTGTCGTTAGCCGAAGGCGTAAGCCGGGCTCGACGCGCTGATCGACTTGATCCGCCGCCGTCGGCGGACCAGAGCCTTACCCAGCGGCCGCCTTAGTCTCCTCGGCGTCTCGCCATTCCAGCGCGATGACTTTGCCGTCCTCGACGGTCAGCGCCAGTCGTCCTTTTTTCAGCTCCAGCGCTCTGGCGCCGAAAAGCTTGCGCCGCCAGCCCTTGAGCGCTGGTATATCGGCGCGATCGTCGGCGGCGATCAGTTCGAGCTCGTCGACGGTGGCGATCATTTTGGCGGCGACGCCGCTTTCGTCGCAGACTTGCCGCAACAGTACTTTCAATAGCTCGACCGTCGCCGCGGAGCCGCGCCCGCTGCGGCGTTCTCTTTCGATTTTGGGCAGGCTCTTCGGATCGCGCGCGAGGCCGCGTTCGATCGCGGCGAGAATGTCCGCGCCGGCCTTGGCTCTCTCCATGCCGCGCGGAAACGCGCGCAGATTGGCGAGCGCTTCGACGCTGTGCGGCGCCGCAAGCGCGATTTCGATGAGCGCGTCGTCCTTGAGCACGCGCGAGCGCGGCACGTCGCGCATCTGCGCTTCGTTCTCGCGCCACGCGGCGAGCTCCATCAAGACGGCGAGATCGCGCGGCTTGCGGGCGCGGTTCTTATAGCGCTCCCAAGCGCGCTCGGGATGCTGTTCGTAGGTCTCAGGCGAGGTCAGCACCTTCATCTCGTCTTCGAGCCACGAGAGGCGACCTGACTTCTCCAACTTGGCGAGAAGCGTACGATAGATGTCGCGCAAATGCGTGACGTCCGCGATGGCGTAGTCGAGCTGCGCCTTGGCGAGGGGGCGACGCGCCCAATCGGTAAAGCGCGAGGACTTATCGAGGGTGACCCGGCAGATCGATTGAACGAGTTCGCCATACGACGCCTGATCGCCATAGCCGCACACCATCGCCGCGACCTGGGTGTCGAACATCGGTTTTGGAATGATCTTGGCGAGATTCCAGATCGTTTCAACGTCCTGCCGCGCCGCGTGAAAGACTTTCACGACGCTCTCGTTCGCCATCAGTTCGAAAAAGGGCGAAAGGTCAAGGTCGGGCGCCAGCGCGTCGATAACCAGGGCCTCTTCATCCGAGGCGACTTGAACCACGCAAAGCTGCGGCCAGAAAGTCGTCTCACGGTGGAATTCCGTGTCGACGGTAACGAAGGAATGGCGGGCGAGCCGCTGGCACGCGGCGCTCAAAACATCGGTCGACGCGATCAAATCCATGAAAGGTCCATAACGGAAGGGCGCGGCGGGCGACAGACGGCTCTCGCCCGCGTCGACTTCATGCGCCTGCGGCTTTGCCGCGCTCCTTGCGCTGCGGCGCCGGCGTGTGCTTCGGCATGCCAAGGCGTTTGTCGAGATAGGCGCCGACGGTCGTCACGAGATTGTCGACGCAATTTTCGAAGAAGTGGTTCGCGCCTTCGATTACCGCATGCTCGATGACGATGCCTTTTTGCGTCTTCAGCTTCTCGATGAGGCCCTGAACCTCCTTCAGCGGTGCGACGCGGTCGCGGTCGCCATGGACGAAGAGTCCGGAAGACGGGCAGGGTGCCAGGAAGGAGAAATCGAAACGGCTGGCCGGGGGGGCGATCGAAATGAAGCCTTCGATCTCGGGCCGACGCATCAGAAGCTGCATACCTATCCAGGAGCCGAACGAGACTCCGGCGATCCAGCAAGCGCGCGCCTCAGGGCTGATTGATTGCGCCCAATCGAGCGCCGCCGCGGCGTCGGACAATTCGCCCTGACCGTGGTCGAAGGAGCCTTGCGATCGGCCGACGCCTCGGAAGTTGAAGCGCAGGACCGAAAAACCACGCTCGGCGAAGGCGTAATAGAGGTTGTAGACGATCTGATTGTTCATCGTGCCGCCGAATTGCGGATGCGGATGAAGCACGACGGCAATTGGCGCACCCCGTTGTTTGGCAGGGTGAAAACGGCCTTCCAGCCGACCGGCCGGGCCGTTGAAAATAACTTCGGGCATTTTGCCTCCAGGCTGCCGGGCGCAAGACGCATTCATACGCTCGGCCATCGCCGCGACCTTAAATCCCGCTTTTCGCGCCTCACAAGTGCTGTTAGAATAATTCTAACAGCCCCGCGCGGCGGCCGAAAACTCGGGTCTGCGAAATAGTTAGGCGACGGAACTCGATTGTGAAGGCCGCCTTCTAGCACGGTTTGCGCAGGCGAATGCAAGGATAAAGCGACGACGGGGGCGCTGCTTTTTTCGGGCGTAAGGCGCGTCCAGCGCTTGAGGTAAACAGTGCGGGAAAGCACAGACTGAATATGATGAAGGCTCTGGGTCGCATTTATTTCGATTGCAACGCAACGGCGCCTTTGCGCCCGCAAGCGCGCGAGAAAATGCTTTCTGCGCTTGATCTTGTCGGGAATCCCTCATCCGTTCATTTGGAAGGTCGAGCGGCGCGGCGCATTATCGAAGAAGCGCGAGGCGCTGTCGCACGGCTGGTCGGCGGCGAAGCGCGCAATGTAACCCTTGTCGCCAGCGGTACGGAAGCCGCCAATCTGGCGCTCACGCCGCGAGTCGAATCGCCTGGGCTAAACGGACCTCTCGCGCAACTGATCTTGTCGGCAGGGGAGCATCCATGCGTGTTGCGCGGCCATCGTTTCGCGCCGGACGCCATCGCGGTCGCGCCGCTCGATAGCGATGGAAGAATTGATCTCGACGCGCTTCGAGGGGCGGTCGCTGGCCTGGATCGACCTGTGATGCTGGCGCTGCAGGCGGCCAATAACGAGACTGGCGTGGTTCAGCCGGTGGTCGAAGCGGCCGCGATTATTCACGAGATCGGCGGGATAGTCGTCTGCGACGCCGTGCAAGTCGCAGGGCGGGCGCCTTGCGATATAGCCGCTCTTGGGGCCGACCTCATCTTTTTGTCAGCCCACAAGCTGGGCGGCCCGAAGGGCGCAGGCGCGCTCATCGCGGCGTCTTCAGCGCTTCATATTGCCGAGCCGCTCGTCCGCGGTGGCGGCCAGGAGCGCGGCCTTCGCGCTGGCACGGAGAATGTCGCGGCCATCGCAGGTTTTGGCGCGGCGGCGCAGGCGGCGAAGAGCGACATTGAAGTCGAAGCGAAGAGGCTCGCGGGACTGCGCAATGGACTTGAGGCGGCGGTTCTTGCGGCGGCGCCGGACGCGGTCATTTTTGGGGCCGGTGTCGAGCGGCTGCCCAACACGCTTTGCTTCGCTGTTCCCGACGTTGCGGCTGAGACTCTGGTGATCGGTTTGGACCTTGCCGGCTTCGCGGTGTCGTCCGGTTCGGCCTGTTCCTCTGGAAAGGTCGCCCGTTCGCACGTTTTGACGGCGATGGGCGTCGAGCCGGGTCTCGCTTTGGGGGCTGTGAGATTGAGTCTTGGCTGGGCCTCGTCCGCGGACGAGGTCGCGCGTTTTGCAGAGGCTTTTGAGCGAATACTCGCGCCGATGCGGCGCGGCAGAAACGCGGCGTGAAAAGTTGAACGAGTGGACGCGAACGATGTTCGATTATTTAGGTTTCGCCGGGAACCGAGCGCAGGTGGGAGCCTTTTACGACACCTGCGCAGGCGCTGAGGGCAATGGCGCTCCCGGCTGGCGTGCGAATTACCACTCGAATTATAAGGGCGCGTTTGAAATCGATCCTAATCGACAC
>JASLHV010000328.1 GCA_030153205.1 Roseiarcus sp.
GCGGCCTCCGAGGCGAACGAGCGGCAAATTGTCCCCAAGTCCCTTAAGGAAGCGTTAGACGAATAGCTCAGCGACCGCCGCCCAGACAAGGCGCAGACCGATAAGCAAGGTCAGCGCATAGACGAGCGTGTAGAATCTTTCGGCCTTGACCCTTCGGACTACCCATACGCCGGCGAAGGTCGCGACAATGGCGAGGGGAAACAAGCTTACGGCGGCGGTGAGATTCTCCTTCGAAAACTGCCCGAGCGCGAAATAGCCGGGCACTTTCATCAGGTTTATGGCGGCGAAAACCATGATCGCCGTGCCGGCGAAAAGCCGCGGGCTCAAGCGCTGGGGCATGACATAGACCTGAAAAGGAGGAGCCCCGGCGTGGCTGATGAAACTGGTGAAGCCCGAAAGAGCGCCCCAGAAAATGCCTGGCGCCAAAGTCGGCTGCGTGGCCGGCGGTTCGCCGCGCCAGGATCGGATCGCCACAAAGGCGACGAAGCCGATCGAGATCAGCCCGACGGCGAGCCGCACCAAGGCTTCGCTGACATGAGCGGCGAGGAGCCAGCCGAGCACGACGCCGATGGCTGAGGCCGGGATCAGGATGAGGAGATTGCGCTTGTCCCAATCGCGACGGAACGCCCAAACGCTGACCCAATCCTGAATGATCAGGATCGGCAGCAAGATCGCGGCGGCTTTCACCGGCGAAATGGCCAGCGAAAGGAGCGGCATCGATAGCGTGCCGAGGCCGGAGAAGCCGCCCTTGGAGAGGCCGAGCAGGATCACCGCCGGCACCGCGGCGGCGTAGAAACTCCAATCGAGACTCATTGCTCCAGCTTCCGACCGCCTTGGCCTATTGTCGCATTCGCGTGAGATTGCGTTCGGGCGCCGAGCGTCGCAAAACGCTTTGAAGAAGAAAGAGGAGGAGCGCGATGTCCAGCCGCTACGCTGAAGTCTATGCGAAGTGGCGCGCCGATCCGCAAGCCTTTTGGGCCAAGGCGGCCGAAGAGATCGACTGGATTCAGCCGCCGACACGCATTTTTGATGAAAAGGCAGGCGTCTATGGCCGCTGGTTTCCCGACGCGACCTGCAACACGTGTTTTAACGCGCTCGATCGCCATATCGCCGCCGGCCGCGGCGACAGGACGGCGCTTCTTTACGACAGTCCGGTCACCGGCGCGAAAAGGCGGATCACCTATAGCGAGTTGCTTGACGATGTCGCAGCGCTAGCGGCCGCGCTCCTCTATTTCAATGTCGAGAAAGGCGACCGGCTCGTCATCTATATGCCGATGGTTCCGGAAGCGATTGTCGCGATGCTCGCTTGCGCCCGGATCGGCGCAGTCCATTCCGTCGTCTTTGGCGGTTTTGCCGCGAAGGAGCTCGCCGCGCGTATCGACGACGCCAAGCCGAAACTGATCCTTGCCGCCTCATGCGGCATCGAGCCCGGCCGCATCGTCGCCTATAAACCGCTGCTCGACGCCGCGATCGATCTTGCCGTGCATAAGCCCGTCGCCTGCATGGTGCTGCAGCGTCCACAGGCGGAAGCCAAAATGGTTGCGGGGCGCGACTATGATTGGACAGAGATGTTCGCGGCGGCAAAGGATGCCGGCAAGCGCGCGTCCTGCGTCGAGGTCGCCGCGACCGACCCGCTTTATGTCCTCTATACGTCGGGGACCACGGGTGCGCCGAAGGGGGTGATGCGCGACAATGGCGGCCATATGGTCGCGCTCCAATGGTCGATGCCGAATATTTACGACGTCGGTCGGGACGAGACCTTTTGGACGGCGTCCGACATTGGTTGGGTGGTCGGCCATTCCTACATCGTCTACGCGCCGCTGCTGCATGGCTGCGCCAGCGTGCTCTATGAAGGCAAGCCGGTCGGCACGCCCGACGCCGGCGCCTTCTGGCGGGTGATCGAAGAGTACAAGGTCGTCTCGTTCTTCACTGCGCCCACAGCCTTTCGCGCGGTGCGCAAGGAAGATCCCGAAGGCAGGCTGCTCGAGAACTATTCGACAACTTCACTTCGTACGCTCTTTCTCGCCGGCGAGCGCGCCGATCCAGAGACGCTCGGCTGGGCGGGGCGAATGCTTAATGTCCCTGTTATCGATCATTGGTGGCAGACCGAGAGCGGCTGGCCGATCGTGGCCAATCCGGTTGGGCTTGGCCTTCTGCCAATCAAACCTGGCTCGCCGACCATGCCGATGCCTGGATACGAAATCGATGTCGTCGACGATGCAGTCAAGCCGGTCAAAACCGGCGCTATGGGATCGATCGTCATCAAGCTGCCGTTGCCGCCGGGCGCTTTGCCGACGCTGTTCCAGCAGGACCAGCGCATGGTCGAGAGCTACCTTTCGGAATTTCCCGGCTATTACAAGACGTCAGACGCTGGGTACAAGGACGATGACGGCTATCTCTTCGTGATGGGGCGCACCGACGACATCATCAATGTCGCCGGTCATCGTCTTTCGACCGGCGGCATGGAGGAGGCGCTCGCCTCGCACCAGGATGTGGCCGAATGCGCGGTCATCGGCGTCAAGGACGAGATCAAAGGCGAAGCGCCGTTGGGCTTCGTCGTTTTGAAAGCCGGCGTGACGCGCGAGCCGGCCGCGTTGGAGCGGGAGATCGTCGCCCTGGTGCGCGAACGCATCGGCCCTGTCGCAGCCTTCAAGCGCGCGATCGCGGTCAATCGCCTGCCGAAGACGCGGTCGGGAAAAATCCTGCGCGGGACAATGAAGAAAATTGCCGACGATGAGCCCTGGTCGATGCCGGCGACGATCGACGATCCGGTCGCTTTGGACGAGATCGCGGCGGCGCTCGGACGAACGAAAGGCGCCTAAGGACGCCGCATCCCGTAAAAACCGCTGTGCAAGATATAGGAGCGCGGCGTGAGCGACATATCATCAAAATCTCACAAGAACTGGGTTCCGCAAATCGTCACCTGCGGCGCGACCGCGCTATGGCAGGTCTACGAGCTCATGGCGCCGCGGGAGGCTCCGTCGAGCGCGGTGACCGCACTCGAACTGTGCCTTCTCGCCTGCGCCGTCGTCGGATGTTTCGGCGGCCTGGCGATGCATTTGTCGCGGCGTTAAGCGGCCTTCGCAAACCGATGCGCCGTCAACGCTGACCTATTTGAAGAAGCGCGGGAGACACCCCTTCTCCCGCTTGCGGGAGAAGGTGGCCCGGCGCGCCGGATGAGGGTAAGACGCGGGACTTTCAAGGCGGCGGCTTCCCCTCATCCCAACCCTCTCCCGCAGGCGGGAGAGGGGGCGCGCCGCGGCCTTCATCGACGCTGACTTACTTTCAAAGAAGCGCGGGAGATACCCCTTCTCCCGCTTGCGGGAGAAGGTGGCGCGAAGCGCCGGATGAGGGTAAGGCGCGGGACTTTCAAGGCGGCGGCTTCCCCTCACCCCAACCCTCTCCCGCAGGCGGGAGAGGGAGCGCGCCTCACAATTCCAACGCCCAATTCTGCCCGACCAGATCATGCCCGAAAGAATGATGCTTCTCCTCGGCGATGAGCCTGAATCCGGCGGCCTGATAGATCCGGCGCGCCGCGACGAGGATGTCGTTGGTCCAGAGTACGAGCCGGCGGTAGCCGAATTCCCGGGCGCGCTCGATACAGGCTTGCGTCAAGGCTGAGCCGACGCCGAGGCCGCGCGCGCTCGGCTCGACGTAAAGCAGGCGTAGCTTGGCGACGTCGGCCGCCTCGCCTTTGACGAGGAAGATCGAGCCGACGATCGCGTGATTGCGCTCGGCGATCCAAGCCGCTTCCTTCTCGGGGTCGAGATTGACGACGAAATCACGAAGAATTCCGGCGATGAGCGCTTCGAAGGTCCAGTCCCAACCATATTCTTGATGATAGAGAGCGGCTTGACGGTGAATTACCCAGCCAAGATCGCCGACACGCGGCCTGCGGAGGGTAAAGCTCTTGTCGAGGGCGGCGGCGGGCTCATCAAGGATGAATCGGATGGTCTTCATCGCGCCAGTGAGACGCTCGCTCACTGAAGGATCGAGCGGCGCGAGCAGGGCGCTCATCTGCGCCTTCGTTCCGTGTTCGAGACCGGCGAAAGCGTCGCGTCCCGCTTCCGTGAGCGAGAGCAGGCGATGTTTGGCGTGACGCGGGCTGACATCGGCGACGACCAGGCCTTTGGCGCGTAAGCCCGCCAGCACGCGGCTCAAATGCGCCTTGTCCATCGCGAGAGCGCGGCAAAGATCTGCGGCCGTCCCATTCTTATCCTGGGCAAGTTCATACAGCACACGCGCTTCGACCAGCGAGAAGGGACTATCGGAGAGATGTTCCTCCAACAGTCCGATCCGCCGCGTGTAGAAGCGATTGAAACTGCGGATTTCCTCGACAGCGGTCATGGCCGGCTCCCAGGCAAGGCCAAACTAGCGAAGGTGAGTTGACTTAGTCAACTCAAAAAGCAAAAGAAACGGCGCAAAGAGCGCCGTTTCGACCGTCCTTCGAAAGGTCTCTTGAACCTAACCCTATTGGCAATAATCCCAATGGCCGCTCGAATGCATGGGATTGTCGTAATACCAGCACATGCCCGGCTCCGGCGGGTCGCCATAGGCCGCCGCCGCGGCGGCCGCGCCCAGGATGCCAAAGCCGATGGCCGCGCCAATACCAGCGCCACCCCAACCGCCGCCATGATGCCAACCGCCACCGCCATGGCCAGCCATATGACCGCCACCCATATGCCCACCGCCCATGTGACCACCGCCCATGTGACCGCCGCCCACATGACCGCCCCCGCCATGCTTAAGCTGCACAGCGACGATATCGCTCGACGCGCCGATCCCGCTTTTCGCCAGGGGCATCGCCGAGGCTGGCGCCGCAATCGCCGCCGCCAACAGGGCAAGCGCTGTCGAGGCGCCTGTCAATCGTCCAAATGAAGAAAACTTCCGTGTCATGACGTATCTCCCAAACACCGCCCTACTGAGTAGAAACGGCTAAGGCGACCGCGTCAAGGACAGCGGCCGCCAGCGACTCCTTAACGAAGACTCAGGACGCGGCTCGCTTCGCCTTTCGCGTCTCTTCGACGCTGGTCGAAGCCACATACCAGTCCTTTGCCGCAACTTCTTCGAACACTACCCAGACGGCGTCTTGGCTGAGGCCGGTCGTCTCGGCGATGGCGCTGGTGACCTTGCGCGCTATGGCCGCTTTCTTCCGCTCAGGGTCGTCGGCGATGACTTCCTTGACTAATTGAATATTGACGAACGGCATCGGATCCTCCCTGTGATCGCGCGGCTCTTCGTCCGCGCCATATTTTGGCAGGCGCTGAAGTCAGCCGGCGTTTTTCAGCGTCTTCAGCTTGCCGAAGACCGAGTCGACGTCGATCTTGTCGTCCTCGTCCTTCGGCTTGGCCGCCGTGGCGCCGAATACGTCGTCGCGAGTCGTCGGAACCGCTTTGGCGGTGGTGATCTCGGCGGGAACCAGCGTCTGGCCGCCCTCTTCCTCAACCTTCGGGCGTTCCTTGGCCGCGCGATTGACCTCGAAATCGAGATCGATTTGCGAACAAAGGCCGAGGGTCACAGGGTCCAAGGGTTGCAGATTGGCGGAGTTCCAATGGCTGCGTTCGCGGATCGACTGAAGGGTGGATTTGGTCGTCCCGACGAGGCGCATGATCTGTGCGTCCTTCAGTTCGGGGTGATTGCGCAGGAGCCAGAGAATGGCGTTGGGGCGATCCTGCCGGCGCGACAAGGGCGTATAGCGCGCGCCGCGCGGTTTCTTGATTTCGGGCAGGCGCACTTTGGCGACCGCGAGCCGCAAACGATGCTCGGAATTCTTCTCGCCCTCGGCGATTTCTTCGCGGGTTAATTGGCCCGAAGAGATCGGGTCGTGACCCTTGATGCC
>JASLHV010000397.1 GCA_030153205.1 Roseiarcus sp.
CGGGATCGTACGACGCCGCCTTCCGCGACCAGCACAAACTGCCGGCTGGAGCCGCCGCGTGGCGTGCGCAGGCAGCCGGCGAGCCCGTCGAAACGCGCCTCGGCCCGCATGCGACGGCCCCCCTCGCCGTCCGGCCGCATACGCCGATAGACCGCTGCGACCACGCGGCCCTTGCGGCGGAGCGCCTCTTCAAATTTGGCGCGAGAGCCTTGCGAGAAAATCGCGAGCAGCGCCTCCGTCTCCTCCCGGCTCCGCCAAAGCGCGTCTTTTGGCGAGGTTTCGAGAAGGTCGGCAAGCGCGACATTGCGCTTGGGCGGCGCGGGAAGCGCCCACCACACCCAGTCGGCGGCAAGATCGGCGGGCAAAAGCGCCTGCGCTTGCCGCAAGGCGCGCGAAGCAAAATCATCGCTTGGCTGATCGCGGGCGAAGCCTTCGGGAACGGAAAGAGTACGTTGCATCGCCACGATGAAAAGTCGCGGACGCGACTGCGGCGTAAAATGCGCCGCATCGATCGTCAAAGCGCCGAAGCGATAGCCGAGTTCTTGCACGGCGCGGCAGATCGCGACGAAATCGGCGCCGCGATTGGAGGTCAGCGCGCCGACGACATTTTCCAACGCGATGATTTTGGGCGCGCGCCCCGCGCGAACGAGCCCCTCCATCAGCGCGTGAAAGCCCCAAAAGGCGCCGGATCTTTTTCCTTTCAATCCGCCGCCGGGGCCTGCGAGCGAAAGATCCTGACAAGGGAAGGACGCCCAAGCAAGATCGGCGCGACTTGGCGCGTCGTCAGCGCGCAGGTTGTGAATGTCGCCGACGCGAAGCCTGTCCGTTCCCCAATTCGCCGCATAAGCGCGCGCCTTCTTGGCGTCGATGTCATTGGCGAGGAGACATTCCCAGCCCGCGCCAAGGCCGGCGCGGACCATGCCGCCGCCGCAAAAAAATTCATAATAGCTCGGCCGTTTCATGGGGCGGCGAATCGTCTCCGCCGTCACGCTAGCGCGCCGCCTCGCGAATGCAATTTCGCAAAAGCGACGATCGTGGATCGCCGACGCATCTTCGGCGTTTTATCGGGGCCATAGCGCCGGCCGAGGCGCTGGTGACGTAAAGCATTCGTCGCGACGGGGTTCCGGGGCGCAAAAGTGTTGTCGACTTGACGGGAGTGTCGGCGGCAAGGTGAATGGCGCGATGAGCCAGGTTTCTTTCCCCTATCCCGCATTTGTTTGCGACACCGGCGGCACGAATGTGCGCTTTGCGGCCAAGACAGAGGCCGGGGCGGCGCTTGGCGAGATCGTCCATTTGAAGACGGGCGATTATCCGGGCCTCGCGGAAGCGATCGAGGCCGCCGCGAAGGAGCTTGGCGTCAAGCCAAAATCCGTCATCGCCTGCGGCGCGGGACCTGTGGACGGCCGCACATTGAAGCTCACCAATGCGCCCTGGCTCATGGACGGCCCGAAAGTCGCCGCCGCGCTCGGCCTGTCGCAAGGCCTTCTGCTCAATGACTTCGAGGCTCAGGCTCTATCGTTGCCGACCATTCCGGAAGACTGGGCGATGCCGATCGGCCCGGCGCGCTTCGGCGATCCGGGCCCGCAGGTGATTCTCGGGCCAGGCACGGGACTCGGCGTCGGCGCGCTCGTCACCGCGGCCGGCCGCTTTACGCCGCTTGCCTCTGAAGCCTGCCACACGGATTTCGGCCCGGTGGACGAGGAGGAAATGTCGATCTGGCCGCACCTCGAACGCGTCCACGGCCGAGTGACCACCGAAAGCGTGATGGCTGGCCCAGGCCTCGCAAGGCTCCATCGCGCGCGGCTTCTCGCGCTTGGCAAGCCCGCGCCCCCGATCGATCCCGCCGCCGTCGACACGCGCGCTCATGAAGATCCCGCCAGTGAGGAGGCGAAGACCATCGCGCTTTACTGGCGCATCATTGCGCGCTTCGCCGGCGACATGGGCGTCTCTTTCGTCGCTACCGGCGGCGTGACCTTGGCCGGCGGCGTCTTGCCCCGTATGCGCGACTTGCTCGACCAGAAAGCCTTTCGCGCCGTTTTCGAGGCGAAAGCGCCTGTCGACGCCTTGGCGCGGCGCATTCCCACACGCCTCGTGACCCACGCCGAATCCGTTCTCGTCGGCATGGCCGCAATCGCGTCAGCGCCGGAACGATATGCGATCAATTATAAAGATCGGTGCTGGCGTTAACCGCTTGACGCAGCGCAGCTAAGCTTTCCCGCCTTCTTTCTTGCCGCTTCGAAAGAAAGCGCTAAATAAAGACGGCTCTCCGCCGCCATCCCCACGAAAGGCTCCGCGCCATGTCTTATGCCGACGTCTCGCTGTTCATTGACGGATCGTGGAGCAAGGCGGGCGGCCCGCCGATCGACATTCTCAATCCGGCGACCGGCGATCGCATCGGCGGCGTCGAACATGCGACCAAGGCTGATCTCGACAAGGCGCTCGCCGCCGCCGATCGCGCCTTCAAGACCTGGAGCAAAGTCTCGGCCTTCGAGCGCTATAAAATCATGCGGAAATCCGCCGAGATCCTGCGCGGCCGCGCCGAGGCGATCGGGCGCACGATGACGCTCGAACAAGGCAAGCCGCTCGCGCAATCGAAGCTCGAAGTTCTAAACGCCGCCGACATTATCGATTGGTTCGCCGAGGAGGGCCGGCGCGCCTATGGCCGGCTTGTACCGGCGCGCGAAGATGGCGTTCGCCAGATGGTGGTGAAGACGCCGGTCGGGCCCGTAGCGGCTTTCACGCCCTGGAATTTCCCGATCAATCAGGCTGTACGTAAAATCTCGGGCGCTTTGGCGACGGGATGCTCGATCATCATCAAAGGACCGGAGGAAACGCCGGCCTCCTGCGCCGAATTGGTGCGCGCTTTCAGCGACGGCGGGGTGCCAGCGGGCGTGATCAATCTCGTCTTCGGCGTACCTGCCGAAGTCTCCGAATATCTCATCCCCCATCCGATTATTCGGAAGGTCACCTTCACCGGCTCGACGGCGGTCGGCAAGCAGCTCGCCTCGCTCGCAGGCCTCCATATGAAGCGCATCACGATGGAGCTCGGCGGCCATGCGCCGGCTCTCGTCTTCGACGATGCCGACGTGGACGTCGCGGTAAAGCAGCTCGCCGGCGGCAAATACCGCAACGCGGGCCAGATTTGCGTCGCCCCGACGCGCGTGCTCGTCCAACGAAAAGTCTACGAACCTTTCGTCGAGAAATTCGTCAGCGCGGCCAAGGCGATCAAGGTCGGCGACGGACTTGACGCCGAGACCAATATGGGTCCCCTCGCCCATCTGCGCCGCGTCGAGGCGATGGAGGCTTTTGTCGCCGACGCGGTCCACCATGGCGCGACGCTGCAGACGGGCGGCAAGCGAATCGGCAATAAGGGCTTCTTCTTCGAGCCGACCGTCGTCACGCATGTCCCGACCAAAGCGCGGATCATGAACGAAGAGCCTTTCGGCCCGCTCGCAATCATCAACCCCTTCGATGATTACGAAGAGGCGGTCGCCGAGGCCAATCGTCTCGACTACGGTCTTGCCGCCTACGCCTATACGAAATCGGCCAAGACCAGCGCCAAGCTCGGCGAGGCGGTGGAGAGCGGCATGATCACGATCAACCACCTCGGCCTGGCTTTGCCCGAAGTGCCGTTCGGCGGCATTAAGGATTCTGGTTTCGGCAGCGAAGGCGGCGCGGAAGCGCTGGAGGCTTTCTTCAACACGAGATTGGTGACGCTGCTTTCAGCCTGAGGCTGGAGAGGTCCGCAGGGCTTTGAAATCAGCAACTTAGCGGAAGACCCGCCCCCTTCCATATGCGTGGGAGGGGGCATTTTGCGATGCTCTCCGGCGAGGAACGGGTTTCCTCCCGAGGCAAAATGGGTTATCAGAGCCGCGACACAATGATGGAGGCGCCGAATGACGCGCAATTCGCTCGTCGGCCGCCTGTCCCTGATCGCGCTCGGAGCGCTTGTCGCATCCTCGTTATTGAGCGCAACGGCCAGGGCGGAATGCGGCGAAGATTTAAAGAAGTTGAGCGAGAAGCGGGCTGCGGTGCTCGCCGACATCAACAACATGGCTGCGCAGGCCAAGAAGGCGCAAAAGCCTATGGATGCCGGCGTCGTTTGCGCCAAGTCTCACGGGCTAAGCGCGACTGAGGACGCGCTACTCGCCTATATGGAAAAGAACAAGGATTGGTGCAGCATTCCCGACGATGTCGTCGCCAGTTTGAAGGCGAGCCACGCCAAGAGCGTTGAGTTTGGCGGCCGCGCCTGTGTCGCCGCTGCGAAGATGAAGAAGATGCAGGAGCAGCAAGCGGCCGGGGCCGCCCCGCAAGGGCCGCCGCCTTTGCCGGCCGGCCCGCTTTGAACGCATTCGCGCCTGACGCGCGTCTTCTGCCGGACGCCAGGCCCGCTAGTATCGTCCTTAGACTAACCCCGGTCTGGGCGCTGCCCTATGTGCAGCTCGCCCGTCTCGACCGGCCGATTGGCTGGCAATTGTTGCTCGCGCCGTGCTGGCAATCGGCGGCCCTTGCCGGCCTGGCGCGTGGGGCCGGTCCCGATCTCACCCATCTCGCGCTTTTCCTGGTTGGCGCCATCGCCATGCGCGGCGCCGGCTCGACCTACAACGATATTCTCGACCGCAAGCTCGACGCTGGCGTCGAACGCACCAAGGGTCGCCCGCTTCCCTCAGGACGCATCGGCGTCCGCGCGGCGATCGCGTTCCTCATCGCGCAGGCGCTCGCCGGCCTGATCGTTCTTCTTTGTTTCAATCGCTTCTCGATTGCGCTCGGAATCGCCTCGCTCGGCGTGGTCGCAATCTACCCCTTGATGAAACGCGTGACGCAGTGGCCGCAGGCCGTGCTTGGCCTGGCCTTCTCCTGGGGCGCGCTCATGGGCTGGGCGGCGGACTATCAGTCGCTGGCCGCCCCCGCCTTGCTGCTCTACGCCTCCGCCTTTTGCTGGACGATCGGCTACGACACGATCTATGCCCTGCAGGACGCCCGCGACGACGCGATCGTCGGCATCAAATCGACGGCGCGCCTTTTCGGCAAGAACGTCCGACTCGGCGTCGGGTTCTTCTATCTCGCCGCCGCTGTCCTTGCTCAAACGGCGCTTTGGACGGCGGGCGCGGGCGCCATCGCGGAAATTGCGATGCTGCTCTACGGCTTGCATTTCGTCTGGCAGCTCAGCCAGGTCGAGGGCGCGACGCCGCAACGGGCGCTGAAACTCTTCCGATCGAACCGCCACGCCGGGCTGATCTTGTTCTTAGGCATTGCGATTGAAGGGTGCGTTCGGCACGGACTATTCGGGTGACCAAGCATCCCAATCGCCCGGTATCGGGCTCGCGGCAAGCTCGCCGCTTTTCTAGCGGCGAACCGCCTCGACCCTGCGTTAAAATTTACAGCGACGATGACGTCAAAAATCTGATTGGTGATAAAACGTACGACATGAGCTAGTGCGGTCGGAGCAAAGCCGCCGCGGTCGCCTCGTCGGTCACGAAATCCGTGACGTAACCGGCCTTCAAAGCGCCGCGCAATACCGCGATTTTCTCGGGGCCGCCGGCGACGCAGATTCGTTGTGGAATGTGCTGGAGATCGTCGATCGTCATTCCGATCAGGCGACCGTCATAGGCGCCGGAGACCTGCGCGCCCTGATCGTCGACGAAATTACCCAAGATCATTCCGACCGCGCCCTTCTCGACATAGGCGTTAATTTCCTCGGCGGTAAACAAGCCGCTGAGGACCACCGTTCCAGCGCAGTCCAACGCCCCGATGCCGAAGACGACGCAATTGCAGGAATGAATACGTTCGAATTGTTCGATCAGCGCAGGCTCGTTCATCAGTATGTCACGCACGTTTCTGCTCGAGACGAAAATTGGCGCGTGTAAGTTAAACGTGTCGCCGCCGATGCGCTGAGCAATGTTGGAGGTACAAAGCTCCGGCGAGAAAGCATTGCGCGCCGTCATGCTGCCCGTGACCTGGACGACTTGCACCTCGGATAAAGACATGATCGGCATTGCGGTCGAAAGCGCCAGCACCGAGCGGCCGGAGGCCACGCCAAGCCGATCTTTCGGCCGTATTTCACGCGCCAATAGCAAGGCGCCGGCATGGCCAATGCGAACTGAGGGATGGGCGGCGCCGCCATCGTCGGGAATCACGATGCAATCGGCTAAGCCGTACTGTTCCACCATCTCTTTGGCGAAGCTGACTTGGCGTAGCGCAACCTCATCGACCGTGATTTGCACCAGTCCGCGTCGTCGCCCTTCGTCGAGATAGTTGATGACTGACGCCCGGGAAACGCCGAGGAGTTCAGCGATGCCGCCCTGAGTCATTTGGTCTCGATAGTAGAGCCATACCGAGATCACGACGGGATCGAAACCCAGTCCTGTCATCGGTTCGGAATTTTGAAAATGCTCACGTTTGTCGCCGGCGACATGCGGCCGAATTGTCTTAATCACACTATTCCCCAAATCAATAACGTAATAAATCGTCTTGTATATATCTTTGTTATTAAATAGAATTTTCTAATAAACGTACGATATCCATCCGATTAACCGGCCTTTGTCAATCGGTTCGTGAGGATGGGTCGCTATTTTTATTTACAATCATCCGACATTTTTCATCTGAAAATTACAGATGTCCGAAGAAGCAAAAGTCAAAGTCGAAGTGGGAGGATTTCGTTGGTCGATTCCGACACGAACAGCCGGGTTGTTGCGATCACCGGCGCGGTGACAGGCATCGGCCGTACCACCGCCGAACTCTTCGCCAAAAGAGGCGCCCGCCTCATCTTGCTCGACCGTAATCCGGTGGTAGTGGATGTCGCGCGCGAGCTTGGCGCTGACCATCGAGGTTGGACGGTCAACGTCGCGGACGCCGCCTCGGTCAATAAGGCGATCGATGAAGCGGCGAAGGCGTTCGGCCGGATCGACGTCCTCGTCAACAATGCCGGCATTGGACCTCTCGCGCCCGCCGAAAGTCTGAGCGACGAGATTTGGGACATGACGATCGCCGTCAATCTGCGCGGCCCGTTCCTCTGCGCACGCGCCGCAGGCCGCCACATGATCGCGCGGGGCTATGGCCGCATCATCAATCTCGCTTCGCAGGCGGCGGTGATCGGCATCGAGGGCCACACTGCCTATTGCGCGAGCAAAGCGGGCATTATCGGCTTGACCAACTGCCTCGCTCTCGAATGGGGGCCGAAGGGCGTCACCACCAACGCCATTTCGCCGACGGTGGTCGACACCGAACTCGGCCGGTCCGGCTGGGCGGGCGAAAAGGGCGACAAAGCGCGCGCCGAAATTCCAACGCGCCGGTTCGCCCAACCCATCGAAATCGCCGAGGCTATATACTTTCTCGCCAGCGACAACGCCGCGATGATCAATGGCGCCAATCTGATGATCGACGGCGGCAACACGATACGCTGAATGCTCGGCGCGACGGATTCAGTACGTCCTTCGCGGCGTCCGAATTTCCGATGGCGCGACTTCGGCCGGTTGCGCGGCCTCGCGCCGCCGCCGCCGCGGCGCCCTGTCCCCCGCGCTCGTGTCACGCGGCGGCAAACGCACGGCTTTAGATAGGTTCGGAAACGCGTCGACTTTGTTCGGTATGGCCATCGCCGCGACGAAATGCTCCTGGAAATTCGGCTCGATCGCGGTTTCGACCTTTTCGACGCGCCGCACGACATCCTCGATCTCGCGTCGCGCCGCGCCGTTGAGCAGCGCGATCCGCGCTCCTGTGCCGGCGGAATTGCCGGCGGCGGCGACTTTCGAAAGGTCGCAATCGGGGATCAGGCCCAAGGCCATTGCGTACATTGGATCGATATGACTGCCGAAAGCGCCGGCAAGGGTGATCCGCTCTGGCGCGGCGACGCCGAACCGTTCGATCAGCAATTTGGCCCCGGCGTAAAGCGCGGCCTTGGCGAGCTGGATGGCGCGGACGTCGGTCTGGTAGATCATCAGACGCGGCGAGCCTTCGTGGAGCACATAAGCGAAAGTCCGGCCGACCGTCTCGATCCGCGGCGTCTTTTCGGCAAGCGCGCCATCGATGACGCCGTCCTCCGAAATCATCCCCGAGAGGTACATTTCGGCGATGACTTCGATAATGCCCGAGCCGCAAACGCCGGTGACGCCGAGCGAGGCCGTCGCCTCTTCGAAACCCTTCTCATTCGACCAGAGATCGCAGCCGATCACTTTAAACCGCGGCTCCAAGGTCGCTCGATCGATACGCACGCGCTCGATAGCGCCAGGCGCCGCGCGCTGACCGCAAGAAATCTGTGCGCCCTCGAAGGCCGGACCGGTCGGCGATGAGCAGGCGAGCAGCCGGCCTCGGCTGCCGAAGACGATCTCGGCGTTGGTGCCCACGTCGACGAGCAAGGTCAGTTCATCGCGAAGATAAGGCCCTTCCGCCAGGACCATGCCCGCGGCATCGGCCCCGACATGGCCCGCGATGCAAGGCAGGCAATAGACGAAAGCGCCGGGCGCGATATTGAGGCCGAGATCCGCGGCCCGTACCTCTTGTGCGCCGTCGATGGTCAGCGCGAAAGGCGCGCCGCCGAGTTCAGTTGGATCGAGACCGAGCGCCAGGTGATGCATGATCGGATTGCCAACGAGCGTGATCTCGACAATATCCTCGCGCGCCGCCCGCGCCTCCGCCGCGACGTCGCCGATCAATGCGTCGAGCGCGCCGCGCACGCTTAGGGTCAGTTCCTTGTCGCCGCCGGGATTCATCATCACATAGGAGACGCGGCTCATCAGATCTTCGCCGAAGCGGATTTGCGGATTCATGGCCCCGGCCGAAGCGAGAACCTCGCCGCTGGCAAGGTCGCAAAGATGCGCCGCAATGGTCGTCGAGCCGATGTCGAAGGCGACGCCGAGCGTACGGTCGCGAAAGCCGGGATAGACCGCAACGATATCGCGGCCATGGCGAAGAGCGACGGTCGCCTTCCACTCGCCCGCGCGCAAAGTTTTCTGAAGGCCGCGCAGGACGGCGAGATCGGCTTGCGTCTCGCCCAAAGCCCACTGGCTCTTCAGCGCTGATTGCAGGCGACGCAGATCGCTCGAGGGATCATGCATGTCGGGCTCGCGCACCTCGACATAGTACAAGCGTACGACTGGGTCGACCTCGATTGGATGGGATTCGGCGCGCTTGCGCACGACCTGGCGGTGCACCTGCGAATCCGGCGGCACATCGATGACGAGATCGCCGCAGACTTTCGCCTGACAGCCAAGACGGCGGCCATTCGTCAAAGGCCCCCGTTTGTCCACATAACGCTGTTCGACCGCATTCCACGGCGTCACATGATCGATGGCCGAGGTCACGCCATGTTTGGCGAAATGGCCGCTCGCGACTTCAATCTGACAGCGTCCACAAATGCCGCGGCCGCCGCAGACGGAATCGAGATCGACGCCGAGCCGGCGCGCCGCCTCCAGCACGCTGGCGCCTTCCGGGAGCCGCTCGCGCTTACCGGAAGGCGTGAATACAACGAGATGATCGGTCAAATCCTACTCCCGCGCGCGGCGGCGCCCCTCGCGGCGTCCGCGCCCTTCGCCCGCCGCCTCGCCTTCCGGCGCCGGCTCGCGATATTTGCGAATCCAAGCCGCGCAATTGGGATCATGGCCCATGACAACGTCGGCGCCGAGGATCGCCTGCATGTCCTCCGCATGCAGCGGATTCATGATCGCCGAAGTCAGGCCCGCGCCGATCATCATTGGCATGAAAGCCGCGCCGAGACCGCGCCGATTGGGCAGGCCGAAGGAGAAATTCGAGGCGCCGCAGGATGTGTTGACCTTAAGCTCCTCGCGCAAGCGCCGTAGCAAATGAGTGAGCTTCGCGCCGGCGTCGTTGATTGCGCCGACTGGCATGACGAGCGGATCGACGACAACATCCTCGCGCTTGATGCCATAATCCTGGGCGCGTTCGACGATCTTCTTGGCGACGGCGTAGCGAACGTCCGGGTCCTCGGAGATGCCGGTTTCGTCGTTGGAAATGGCGATGACGGCGGCGTCGTATTTCTTGACCAGCGGCAGCACGCGCTCGAGACGCTCGTCTTCGCCGGTCACCGAATTGACGAGCGGCCGGCCCTTATAGACCGCGAGCCCCGCCTCCAGCGCCTCAACGATGGAGCTGTCGATTGAGAGCGGTACGGGAACCGTATCCTGCACCAGCTTGATGCATTCCGCGAGAATGCGCGGCTCATCCGCCATCGGAATGCCGGCGTTGACGTCGAGCATCTGTGCGCCAGCTTCCACCTGCGCCAGCGCGTCGGCGACAACGCGCGTGTAATCGCCCGCCGCCATTTCCGCGGCGAGCAATTTGCGGCCCGTCGGATTGATACGCTCGCCGATCATCACGAAGCGGCGATCAAAGCCGATGACGACTTCGCGTTTGTCGGAAGATAGGCGGGTTTCAGTCATGAGCTCGGAGGTTCCTTTTGCTGCCATCCTCCCCTGCGAAGCGGGGGCGGGGGACCATGGGAAGCATGGTGATAGGGGTACGGCGGTTCGAGATGATCTTCAACGCGGTAGCTCCTCCACCGCGCTGCACGCGGTCCCCTCGCCGCTTCGCGGGGGCGGATTGCGTCGTGACTGCTGAAGACTTGGCGGCGCTCACATCGTCCCCAATGTTTCGACGGCCTGCATCTTCGGTACGAAGTCCCGCCGCCACGGAACGCGTCCGCGGAGCACGCCTGATTCGTGGACGATCTCGGAAACGTACTGCTCTTGCCGATAAGCCATGACATGCACCCCGGAGACGCCCTTCATCCCGTGCAATGCCTGAATCATCTCAATGCAGATGCGCTTGCCTTCAGCCTTCTGATCCTTCGCGCCTTCCAGCCGTTTGACCACGGCTTCGGGAATATGCACGCCCGGCACATTGGCGCTCATCCAGCGCGCGGTGCGCGCCGAAGCCAAAGGCCCGACGCCGGCGAGAATGAAGCATTTCTGATCGAGCCCCATGTCGCGGACCTTCGTCATGAAGCGCTCCATCAGGGGAAGATCGAAACAATATTGCGTCTGGATGAATTGCGCGCCAGCGGCGATTTTCTTGGCGAGGCGGATCGGACGGAAATCGTAGGGCGGCGCGAAGGGATTTTCGGCGGCGCCGATGAAGACACGCGGCGGGGTGGCGATCGGCCTGCCGGAAAGGTACTTGCCTTCGTCGCGCATGCGTTTGATGACGCCGAGCAGCGAAGTGGAGTCGAGATCGAAGACGGGCTTGGCCTCGGGATGGTCGCCGCACTGGACGCCATCGCCGGTGAGACAGAGAATGTTGCCGACCTGTAGCGCCGCGGCGCCGAGAACATTGCCCTGGATGGCGATTCGATTGTAGTCGCGACAGGAAATCTGCAGGACCGGCGAGTAGCCGACCCGCGTCAGCAACGCGCAAATCGCGACGCTCGACATGTGACAATGCGCGCCGGAGCCGTCGGTGGCGTTGATCCCGTCGACCCAGCCCTCAAAAATCTGCGCCCGCTCGTAGACATCGTCGGGATTGGCGGAATCGGGCGGATTGAGTTCCGCGGTGATCGCGAATTCGCCGCGTCGCAGGACGCGTTCGAGACGTCCACGTGAAGAATGGCCCGGTAGATCGACCAGCGGCGCGCCCGGATCGGGGCCAACGTCGTGCGGATGCGGCGCGCCTTCGATCATGTCGAGGCCTTCGCCTCTCGCTGTGCGACCCGGAGCCAGGCGGAGGAGCCTTTGAGACGATGATCGATCGGCGCCTGCACCGTGCTGATCGCCGCGCCCTTGCGCATCAACTGGCTGCCTTCATAGGCCTTGACCCAGACGCAGGGCATGTCCGGATAGACTTCGCAACACCCATCGGCGCGCACGCCGCCGCAAGGGCCATTGCGAAGGGACTTCGGGCAATTCATCGGGCAAGACATGCCCGTCGACGAAAGCAGGCAATCGCCGCACATGCGGCAATCGAAAAGCGCGCCCTTGAGGTGACGCTCGGCGAAAGCCATGGGACGTTCGAGGCGGGCATAGCCGAACCGCTGAAGCAGTGGCGCGGAGGCAACCACCATCCGCTGAAGCGCATCATAGACACGCTCGAGCAGACCAGCGTGCTTTATGCTCCAGAAGCGAAGACGCGCACTCGTCTTGCTCGGCGGCCTTTTTCCCCGCGGCTCGAAGGCGAAAGGTACGGCGCGCATCGTCACGGGAGGCCCGAATCATGGGCGCTGCGGCTTACGCTCATCCGGCCCTTCGAGCCACCTTCTCCTGCATGCGGGAGAAGGGTATTTCCGTGCCCGGCGCGCGCCCTCTCCGGCTTGCGGGAGAGGGTCGGGGTGCGGGGAAGCCTCGGCATTCGCCAGTCAGCCATGCTCAGTTCTCGCGACCATCTTGCGCCGCCAGTCTGGCGAGGCGCGCATTGTCGTAGTCTGTCTCGATCCGCGCCGCCGCTTTATCCGCCTCGGTCTCGAGATCATCGCCGCAGGGGGTCGGCTCGCCGCGACGCCATGCCGAAAGATATTCGTCCGTACCGCTGGCGCCGGAGCGCATGGCCGCAGCGTCGATCGCCTTGATGAAACGGTCCGGCAATTCGCGCTTGGCCGAAGTTCGGCCGGCCTTGACGATGACTTGGCTCGGGATGTCGCGCCAGTAAAGGATGGTGAGATTGGCCATATCTCGTACCTATGAAGCACGTGGCGCGGCGTGATCGGCAAAGAATTGCGCCATGCCGCCAAGGCCGGTGAACCGCCGCTCGAACGAGAGACCAAGCCGCTCGGCCGCCGCTTTCGCCTTCTCGGTCAATTCTTGATCGTCGAATTGCGCGAGATAGACCAGCCGTCGATAGTGCCCGAAATAATCGTCGCGCAATTGCGGAAAGCGATCGAGGCCGAGACCTTTGATCACCAACCGGTCGAAATGGCGTGCCAGGAAATCGGTGAGAAAGAAAGTCCCGGTCTCTTCCTCCATCATGGCCGAGAAATCCGCGGCGCCGGCGAAGAATTCATAACAATGCGCGCCGGCGATCCTTTGGATCCCCTCGCTTTCGAGGACGCGGTCGAGTTCGCCGCCGGTGCCGCAATCGCCATAGAGGCAGAGAATATCGTCGTACTTTTCGCGATTCTCGGCGATCTTGCGCTTCATTTCGCCAGGTATGCGTTCGGGGCGATTGTGCAGTTCGGCGGGAAGACAAGTCACGTCGATATGGCCGAGCGGGCCGCGCTGAAGGTGCACAATCTCACGCGCCAACGCGCCGCAGGCGATGACCAGGACGCGCCGTGCGCTCCCTGGC
>JASLHV010000506.1 GCA_030153205.1 Roseiarcus sp.
GTTAGGATTCCGGAAAGGAAGCAGGGGCAAATTGGCCGTTACCCTTTCGTATCTGCACGTCCGGCGTAGCGCGGCGGGCGAGTTGGTGGGCGTCGATCAAAACGGCCGACGCTGCGTAGCGTCGAGTGTGCGTTCATGACAGAAGTCAACCGATGGCCGGCCGTTAAGCCTTCGGCGGGACGCCTTGGCCAAGCCAGTCTTCTTACCCTCGCGATCGTCTCGCTCATTGGCTGCGCGCAAACTCCGACGCCCAGGCATCTCAGCAACTCTCACGAACATTTTTCTTCTAAGATTTATGGTCAGGCGAGCCCGCGAGTCGTAGCGGACGGTCAGCCAATTCCTCACGGCGGCGGCGTTTATTTGGTCGGTCACGCCTACAAGATCGCCGGCCATACCTATGTTCCGCGCGAAAACGACAGTTACTCGGCAATTGGCATGGCCTCTTGGTACGGCGACGCCTTCCACGGGCGCCGAACCGCCAATGGCGAGATTTATGACAAGGATTCCGTCTCGGCCGCCCATCCAACCATGCCGCTACCGAGTTATGCGCGCGTCACCAATCTTACGAATGGTCACTCGATCATTGTTCGTGTCAACGATCGTGGTCCCTACCATGGCGGAAGGGTGATGGACGTGTCCTCTCGCGTCGCCGATGCACTCGATTTCAAAGGCTCAGGCACGGCGAGGGTGAAAGTTGACTATGTCGGGCCAGCGCCGCTCGAAGGCTCTGATGATAGGCAGTTGATGGCGTCATTGCGAACGGACGGCGGGCCGGCCGCTATCGATGGTCTTCCAAGCGGCGCACCAGTCATGGTGGCCTCAGCAGCCGTCGCGCCAGTTGAGAAACTGGCCAGCGTATTTTCCCCGGGGCCGACCCCGGAGCCAAAGCCAGCGCCGCCGCCGGCTCCAGCGCCTGAGATGGTGGCGATCGCGCCTGAGCCTATGCGCCCAACGCCCGTCAATTTGCCGACGCCGCCGGTTCGTCCTTTCGATCTTGGCACCATCCCTGGGGCGACCATTCCAATCGCCTTCACAGGCCCGGCGGTCTTGCCGCCGCGACGCCCTGGTCCTCACGATCAGTCCGCCGACAATGCGCTCTATTTTGCCGACAATAGACCGGCTCGGACGCGCCTCGATCGAAACGGCGATCCCTTCGCCCGGCTTCTCGGTCAGCGCCTCGCGCCGCTCAATCAACAGCGCTAAGGCGACCGTTGATTTATCGAATTGATCGCGCCAAATAGAAAACGCCGAGGCGAACAGTTCGCTTCGACGTCGGTGCGAGGACGTCGTTCTGCCGTGTGGCGTATCAATGCGTTAATGCTCGCTTTCGCTGTTTTGACAGCGTTCGCCGGCGTGCGGGCAAACGCGGAAGGCTTTCAAAGCAACGCGCCTTTCGCCTATCTTATGGACTTTGACAGCGGCGCGGCTCTTTATGAAAAAAATCCGGACGCCCCCATGGCGCCGGCGTCGATGTCGAAATTGATGACCCTGGAGCTCGTCTTTCGCGAATTGAAAGAGGGACGGCTTAAACTCGACAACGAATTCGAAGTCTCGGAGAACGCTTGGCGGACTGGCGGGGCGCCTTCGCATGGCTCAGCGATGTTTCTCCTCGTGCATAGCAGGGCGCGGATCGAGGATCTTATTCGCGGCGTCGCCATCGAATCCGGCAATGACGCGGCTATTACTCTCGCCGAAGGGATTTCGGGCGCCGAGGACAACTTTACCGCGCTCATGAACAAGCGCGCAGCAGAGCTGGGACTACCGCATTTGAGCTTCGCCAATCCATGGGGAAAACCGGATCCGCATGAGCGCGCTACCGCGCATGAACTGGCTTTACTCGCCGCTCATATCATTCGCGACTACCCGGATTACTACCATTACTTCGGCGAAAAAGAGTTCACCTGGAACAAAGTACGTCAACTCAATCGCAATCCGCTCCTCAATATGGATATCGGCGCGGATGGATTGAAGACCGGCGAAATTGCCGAAAGCGGTTATGGCCTTGTCGGTTCAGCGATACAGAATGGTCAACGGCTCATTGTCGTCGTCAATGGCATGAAAAACGCCCAAGACCGTGCCGAGGAAGCGCGTAAATTGCTGCAATGGGGCTTCCGTTCGTTCGATCCCCGTACCTTATTTCAGCCGGGTGATGAAATCGGCTACGCCCAGGTCTATGGTGGCGACAAAAGTCAAACGCCGCTGACGACGGACCGACCGATCAAAGTATTTCTAACCCGGGGTTCTGACGAAAGGCTGACAGCCAAAATTGTCTATCAAGGACCGCTGATCGCTCCCGTCGAGAAAGGCGTCGAGGTCGCCCATTTAAAGATTTGGCGCGGTCAAACCCAAATCCTCGAGACGCCGCTTCAGACCAGCGCCGCTGTCGGCGTCGGCACTTTACAGCAGCGCGCTCTCGACGCCGGCATGGAGTTGGCGTTGGAGCTGTTGCGCAAGCCATTCGCGAAGAATTAATGGCGGGCGCAAAGAGGCGAGGCCGTTTCATAACCCTCGAAGGCGGCGAGGGCGTTGGCAAATCCACGCAAGCGAAGCTGCTCGCAAAGAAGCTCGAGGAAGCGGGGATAAAGTCTCTAGTCACGCGAGAGCCGGGCGGTTCGCCACGCGCCGAGGCTTTGCGTCAGGTGATCCTGTCGGGGGCGGCAGCGCCTTTCGGGCCGGCCGGAGAGGCGATACTCTTCAGCGCGGCAAGGATCGATCATATCGACGCCAAGATCGCGCCCGCCTTGGCGGCCGGCGAATGGGTAATTTGCGACCGCTTCGCGGATTCAACGCGCGCCTACCAAGGCGCAGCCGGCAAGGTCGATCTGGCCTTGATCGACAGTTTGGAGCGCGTGGCGGTCGGCCAGACCCGGCCGGACCTCACTCTGGTGCTCGACATGTCGGTCGAAAAGAGCTTACAGCGCGCGGCGGAGCGTCGCGAGCTATCCTCGGCCCCGGATCGATTTGAAAGGGAGAACCAGGGTTTCCACGAGACCTTGCGCAAAGCGTTTCTCGATATAGCGGCGGCTGCGCCCGAGCGCTGTATCGTCGTCGACGCCGATCGACCAAGTGAGGATGTCGCCATGGACATCTGGTCGTATGTTCGAGCGCGTTTTCCCAAAGCATTGCGCGCGAGGGCGCGAAGATGAACGCGCGGTCTGGCGACGCGACGCCCCAAAGCGACGCCTATGAGGGCGCTCCGCATCCCCGTGACGCGACGAATCTGGTCGGCCATGCCGCAGCGGAAACCGAACTGCTCGAGGCCTATCGCGATGGCCGACTGCCGCATGCCTGGCTGATTGGAGGGCCCGCCGGCGTCGGCAAAGCCACGCTCGCGTGGCGCTTTGCGCGATTTACTCTCGCAAATCCTGACCATTCCAGCGCGACGGTTCGCGCCGCCAGCGATCTTTCAGTCTCGCCCGAAGCGGGGGCGGTGCGACTTCTCGCTTCTCAAGCTCATCCCGATCTTGCCAGTCTGCGGCGGGTGTGGAATGCGGATCGAAAGACCTTTTATGGCGATATTCGCGTCGAAGATGTGCGCCACGCGCTGCAATTGTTTCAGAAATCGGCGGGGGCGGGCGGTTGGCGGATTTGTATTGTCGATACGGCAGAAGACCTTAACCGCGCCGGCGCCAATGCGCTTTTGAAGATGATCGAAGAGCCCCCCGCTCGCGCTTTATTCCTCATTTTAGCGCATCGGCCTGGTCTCATTTTGCCGACGATCAGGTCCCGGTGTCGGCGACTCCAGCTCGACCCGCTTTCCCCAACGGAAATCCTCTCGATCGTGCATGGGTTGGGCGAACCTTGGAGCGACATCGACGCGGACGCGCTCGAAGTGGCGGCTCGTGGGGCGAATGGTTCGGTTCGCGAAACGCTAAAACGCGTCGACCCTGAACGTTCCGATACCGAGGAGATGATCGCCGCCGCGATCGCCAAGCTGCCAGAGCTCGACCAGCGCACGATTCACAAGCTTGCCGAGGCGGTCAGCGCAAGGGGCGCCGACGACGCTTTTGAGGATTTGACGCTAGCGCTCTACGATTGGCTGGAAGCGCGAGCCCGAACGCGGGCAGGAGAGGGGGCCGCCCGCCTTGCGCCCCTCGCCGACCTGTGGGAGAAGGCGCGCGCCGCAACGCGCGATACTGAGACGTATAATCTCGATAAGAGATTGCATGTCCTTTCGCTCTTCGCCGAGCTGTCCGCTGCGGCGCGCCGCCTTTGAGCTTTGATGGGCGCGGGACAAGGTCGATGAGCGTGCCGGAAAAATTCTACATCACGACGGCGATTCCTTACGCCAATGGAGCGCCTCACATCGGACATGCCTATGAGCGGATTGCGACAGACGCGATTCAACGCTTCATGCGGCTCGACGGGCGTGATGTTTTTTTCGTCACCGGCATGGACGAGCACGGTCTCAAAATGCAGCAGACTGCGGCCCGCGAG
>JASLHV010000513.1 GCA_030153205.1 Roseiarcus sp.
GCCGGCGAGCGCGGCCTGCCAAGGCGCAAGCGGCATGACGGCCGGATCGATCAGGAAGAACTGCGACTGGCCATAATAGACCCAGCACAAAAGGCTGAAGCCGGAAATCCAGGTCCAGTACGATTGCCATTTATGCCAGACAAGATGATCCGGCATGACCGCCGGCGCGAGCACATATTTGCTCATCTCGTAGAAACCGCCGCCATGGACCTGCCAGGAAATACCGGAGACGCCGGCAGGCATGTTCTTTTCTTTGCGCAGCGAAGCGTCGAGATGCATGAACATGAAGGACGAGCCGATCCAGGCTATGGCGGCCGTGACGTGCAGCCAGCGCAGCAGCATCGAGCCCCATTCCAACAGATAGGCTTCCATCGTTCCCCTCCGCCTGTGGCGACAGGCCGCGGCCCATTTCGCCGAACGCTCACGATAGCCGCTCGCGGGCCGCCTTGCCCGCTATCGATTTCGGGAATATCTTTCGACAAATTCCGAAAATCGCCTTGGTGGCCTCGGCGCGGGCGCGCGTTAAAGACGCCAAGTCCGAGAGATCGATCGCGGGGCGGCATGATCTCACTAGAGAATGTGCGCATTTTTATGCGTGCGGTCGAGACCGGGTCCTTCTCGGCGGCAGGGCGGATGCTGCGCCTGTCGCCCTCGGTCGTCAGCTATCGTATCCAGTTGCTCGAGGACCATCTCAATTGCCGCCTGCTGACGCGCACGACGCGCAGCATGAATCTCACTGACGCCGGCCGGGTGTTCTTCGAACGTTGCGTCGAAGTGGTCGAGGCGGTCGAGCGCGCCGAATCGAGCGTCGCGCAGGACGGCGGCGCCAATCCGCATGGGACTTTGCGGGTGACTGCGCCGCTCGGCCTCGGCCGGCGCGTCGTCGCGCCGATGCTCGCGCGCTACCGGGCCGCGCAGCCGCAGACGGATCTGCGCTTGCGGCTTTCCGACCACTTGCTCGATCTCGTGCAGGAGGGCGTCGATATTGCGGTGCGCATGGCGCGGATGGAGGATTCGAGCTTCACTTTGCGCAAGATCGCCGAAGTGCGCCGCGTGCTTTGCGCCTCGCCGGCCTATCTCGAGGCCCGCGGCCATCCGACGACGCCGCAGGATCTCTCGAAGCACGATTGCCTGCTGCTGCGTTTTCCCGGCTCACAGCAATTCCGCTGGACGCTCGATTATCACAATGAGTCGGTGACGATCCCCGTGTCAGGCCCCTTTGACGTGGATGACGGCGATGTTCTCACCCAATGGGCGTTGGATGGGCTTGGGATCGTCCTGAAGCCGCTTTTCGAAGTCGCGGACCATATTGCCGAGGGCCGACTCCTCGAGGTGCTGCCTGAGGCGCCGCCGCAGCCGGTGACCCTCGGCCTGCTCTACCCGACGCGCCGGATGCTGCCGCCGCGGGCCAAGACATTCATCGATCTTTCGGTCGAAGAATTGCGGCGGCATCTGAATGGACGTTTGGCGCTGCTCAAGGCGCCAAACGCCGCGCCTGTCTCAGAATCGGTCTGATTTTCCTCGCGGTAACGCGTTCTTAACCCTATGAAGGGCTTAACTGGATTGTAAGAAGTCGCGGCGACGCGGGCGGCGCGGCAGCCCAAGTTTTGGCCCATTTGCGGCGCAAGTCGCCACGCGCTTAATCCCTCAAACCCGCCGCGCCCGCCATAAAGGCCGCCAGAAGCGAGGTCTTCCGTATGAATCCCTCCGACGCCGCGCAAGCCATCGCCGCGCCCGAGACGACATTGTTGGACATGTTTTGGTCCGCCCATATCGTCGTCAAATTCGTGATGATCGGCCTGTTGCTCGCTTCGTTCTGGTGCTGGGCGATCATCGTCAACAAGACGCTGCTCTTCGCCAAATTCCGGCGCTCGATGGAAAAGTTCGAACAGCAATTCTGGTCGGGCGAGTCGCTCGAAGAACTTTACGGGCAGCTTTCAAACCAGGAGAATACCGGCGTCGCCAGCCTGTTCGTGTCGGCGATGCGCGAGTGGAAACGCTCGTTTCAGAGCGCCGCGGCCTCCTTCATGGGCCTGCACGCCCGCATTGAGAAAGTGCTGGATGTTTCGATCGCGCGCGAGGTCGAGCGGCTCGAGTCGAACCTTCTGTTTCTTGCGACCGTCGCTTCCTCTGGTCCTTTCGTCGGCCTCTTCGGCACGGTCTGGGGCATCATGACCTCGTTCCGGTCGATCGCCGCTTCGAAGAATACGTCGCTGGCGGTCGTCGCGCCCGGCATTGCCGAAGCCTTGCTTGCGACGGCGATCGGCCTCTTCGCCGCCATCCCCGCGCTGATCGCCTACAACAAGCTGCAAGGCGATGTCGCCAAGGCGCAGGCGCGGATGGAGAGCTTCGCCGACGAATTCTCGTCGATCCTGTCGCGGCAGATTGACCAGCATCTCTCCAAAGATCGCGCCGCCTGACGCCCAACGCCGAGATAAGGACGAAAAGAAATGGGCATGTCGATCGCGGCGGCAGGACGCAAGGGCGGCAGACGACGGCGCGGCGTGCCGCGTTATGGCGCCATGGCCGACATCAATATGACGCCTTTCATCGATGTGATGCTGGTG
>JASLHV010000010.1 GCA_030153205.1 Roseiarcus sp.
CTCAGCGAGGACGGGACCGCCGACGCAATTCGCGAATTGCCCGGTCCTGTCTCGCTCGCTTTTGCGCCTTATGGCGCGCAAGTGGCCGGCGTCGCGCGCGTCGGCGGCTTGCCGCGCCACTTGCGCGCCATAGGGCGCAAAAGCGAGCGAGACAGGACCGGGCAATTCGCGAATCGCGTCGGCGGTCCCGTCCTCGCTGAGGCCCAGTCCGCCAACCAGAATATCGATATGTGGCGCCGCCTTGAGCTTATCGTGGACGAGAGAGGTTCGCGAATAGACGTCGGCCGGGCGCGCGCCATCGGCGCCTACGCGCGGCAGAAGGCCGTAGCGCGATTTCTCAATCAGCCTGTCGTCGGGCGCCGCCGTCAAATGGAGGCCAAGCGCCTGCGGCACTTCGATGATCATAGCGCCGGGGGCCGCCCCGCCGCCGCCGCGAACCACTTTAACGCCGCTTTGCGCTTCGACCTGGGTCGCCGACATTTGCCCGGAAGGCGCCGCCGGCGCCGCCATCTCGGGCGGATGGGCGGGCGCCGAAGAAGCGCCTACAGCGGCGCGTTGCTCAATCGAGGCGACGGCGAAAGGCTCGCCGCCCAGTCGATTATCCGTTTTTGCGAGGAACACGCCTAAGGCCGCGAGAACCAAAACGCTCAACGACAGCGCCACGAGACGAAGGGACAGCTTGCGCTTGGGCGGCGGTTTGACGCCCAGCGGCTCGCTCAATTCGTCCCGTTGATCAAGGCCCGCCATAAGCTCCGTTCCGCGCGGCTGCAAAGCCGCAAAGCGCGTCGACGAATCAATCGTCTACGCAGCCCGTATTGTCGGCGCGCGTCAAGAATCGGTCGAGGAAAAACTTTAGCCGCAGCGTTTCAAAATGTCCGCGGATGGCGCGTTCCGGTCAGCGCAGACGGTCGAGACCTTCGCGGGCGGTCTGATTGTTGCGGTCGATCGAGATCGCACGGCCGTACGATTCCACCGCCTTGGCGCGGTTGCCCTGCTTTTCGTAGGCCACACCAAGGCCAGCCCATCCGTCGGCGTTATGGGAATCGACATTGAGCGCGGCGTTGAAGTCTTCAACCGCCGCGTCATATTTGCCAACCGCAATGTAACTCTCGCCGCGTGCTTGATAGGGAGCGCCAGCGAAAGGATCGCGATCGATCGCGTTATTGAAGTCGGTGATCGCATGGGCGTTATCGCCCTGGCGCTGATAGATAAGCCCTCTCGCGTGAAAAGCCTGGGCGCCTTCTGGATTGAGACGAATCGCCTGATCGAGATCGGCGAGCGCCTCGGGCAGGTGACCTTGGGCGCGAAGCAGGTTGGCGCGGCCGAGATAGGCGGCGGCGTGATTCGGATTGGCGACCAGAGCCTGATTGAAATCGGCGAGCGCCAGATTGTCCTTGTGCATCTGCCGATAGGCGAGCGCGCGATTCACATAGGCGGCGGCGAAGGCCGGATCGATCTGGACGGCATGGGTGAAATCGTCGACCGCGTTTTGGTATCGCCCGTTCCGGGCGTAAGCAGCGCCGCGCGTATTGTAAGCGGCCGAATCATTGGGATTGCGCTGAATGACGTCGCTCAGCGAGGCGATATTCACGGCGCTCGCGCCGCTCTGATCTGATTCGACTTCGGCGATATGCGCGTCGGGCGGCGCAATGGCGCCGAGGCTGTTGCAAGCCGCAAGGGTCAGAGCGAGGACAAGGACGCCGGCAAAACGAGGGCTGATCATATTTCTCAAGCTTCGCTCCAATGCCCACCCGGTCAAATTCGGCGCCGTTGACGACAGAATGTTGTAAGCGCGTCGACTTTGTTCGCAAAGTGGCTAATAAACTAGAAACAATAGCGCGAACGTGGCCCTAAAAAGACGACGGCCACGAGCTTGGCGGCTCGCGGCCATAATAAAAAATAAAAGCGCCGCTCCACAAGCAGGCGGCGCTCGTCGTTCCCTTAGCGCGGCGCGCCGACGGCCGGCTTAGCCTTGACCGGAAGAAGACCTTCGCGCTGCAATTTCTTGCGAGCGAGCTTACGCGCGCGACGCACCGCCTCAGCCTTTTCTCTGGCTCTCTTCTCGGACGGCTTCTCGTAATGGCCGCGCAACTTCATCTCGCGGAAAATGCCTTCGCGCTGCATCTTCTTTTTGAGCGCCTTGAGCGCCTGATCGACATTGTTGTCGCGGACGAGAACTTGCACGAGCGATCCTATGTTAGGCAGGCCCGCGAGGGCCCTGCTGGACGGTGAACAGGCAATGTGAAAACGACGCTTCGGATGCTCGAAAAAGCGCCGAAGCAGAGGGCGGGCGTTTATCAGAGGCGACCGTCATTGTCCAGGCCTCGGCCAGGTTCGTGGCCCAGAAATTGCGGCAGTTTTCAATTTGGCGGCGAAACGCGGGTGACATGGCCCATCTTCCGGCCCGGCCTAATGTCCATCTTGCCATAGAGGTGCAGATGCTGGCCGGGTTCGGAGAGGACGTCGAACCAGCTATTCGCGTCTTCGCCGATCAGATTGCGCATTTCGATTGCGCCGAGCCGCGTTGTCGCGCCGAGCGGCCAGCCGACGATCGCTCTAACATGCTGCTCGAATTGCGACGTCAGGGCGCCGTCGAGCGTCCAATGCCCCGAATTATGGACCCGCGGCGCGATCTCGTTCACGACAAGGCCTTCCGAGCCGTCGTAGTCGCGAACCACGAAGAGTTCGACGGCGAGCACGCCGACATAGTCCAAAGCCTCGATAATTTCGCGCGCGAGTTTCTTCGCCGCCGTCTCCGTCTGCGGCTCGACTTTGGCCGGCAGATGGGTGCGCGCCAGGATATGACGCTCGTGTTCGTTCTCGCAGAGATCGAAGGCGGCGAATTCGCCATTGACGCCGCGCGCCGCGATCAATGAGACTTCGCGCTCGAAACGCACAAGTCCTTCCAAAATCGTCGGGTCGCCGCCGAGCGCGCGGTAGAGCGCGGCAAGGTCGGAGCCTTCGCGAATCAGCGCCTGGCCCTTGCCGTCATAGCCGAAACGTCGAGTCTTCAGGATCGACGGCCGGCCCAAAGTGGCGACGGCGCGCACAAGCGCGCCCGCGTCTTCGACGGCGAGAAACGGCGCTGTCTTCAGGCCGATATCCTGGAGAAATCTCTTCTCCGGCAATCGATCCTGGGTCAGCGCCAAGGCGCGCGCATTGGGTCGCAATGGGCGGCGTTCGCTGAGGAATTCAGCGCAAGCGATCGGCACATTCTCGAATTCATAGGTAACGACATCGACAGCCTCGGCGAATCGCGCAAGTGCCGCTTCGTCCTCATAGGAGGCGACCGTATAGGCGCTGGCGACGTCGAAAGCGGGCGATTCGGGATCAGGCGCGAAAATGTGGCTCTTGAGACCAAGCCTTGCCGCGGCCATGGCGAGCATCCGGCCGAGCTGGCCGCCGCCGAGAATGCCGATTGTCGCGCCTGGGGAAAGCGTCACCGCGCCTCGCCTTCGTTGGGGCGCTCGGCGACGGCGCCGGTCTGCGCCTGCCGCCAAGCGTCGAGCCGCCCGGCAAGATCTTCGTCTTGCAGGGCGAGTATCGCAGCGGCGAGAATCGCGGCGTTGACGGCGCCAGCCTCGCCAATGGCGAGGGTCCCAACCGGCACGCCCGCCGGCATCTGCACAATCGACAAAAGGCTGTCCTGCCCCGAGAGGGCCTTGGATTGAATAGGAACGCCAAGGACAGGAAGGGGCGTGAACGCGGCGGTCATGCCCGGCAAATGCGCGGCGCCGCCAGCGCCCGCAATAATGACTTTGTAGCCCGCTTGGCGCGCGCTCTTAGCGAAAGCGACGAGCCGATCCGGCGTCCGGTGAGCCGAGACGATCAAAGCCTCATGGCCGACGCCAAGCGCGTCGAGCGTCGATGCGGCGCGCCGCATCGTCGTCCAGTCGGACTGACTTCCCATAATGATGGCGACGGGTTTCGAAGAGATCGCCACGGACTCGCTCGATGGGGTGAAGGAAGGCCGTGCGGCTTAAACCAGCGACAGGCGCGGCGCAAGGCGACGCCGCTATTGCGCTTTCGCCGATCGAACGCCTCAGGCGATAATGTCAGGCGTGAGCATATCTTCGTACATCGCAAGCTTGTCGCGCACCGCCAGCTTGCGCTTCTTGAAACGCTGCAATTGCAAACGGTCCGTCGAACCAACGCGATCAAGCGCTTCGATCGCGGCGTCGAGATCGCGGTGCTCCTCGCGCAAACGCTCGATTTGGCGGCGGATTTCCTCGCGTTCGGCGTCCGTCAGCTCCTGGTGCGTCATCCCACTCGCCTGATGATTCGAATGACGACTTGAACCCCTGCGCCCCCGCGCGCGATTATGCGAGCGAGGCGTGTCTCCGGCAAGATAGCCAGTGGAAATCGGGGATTGCCGCTACGGGCAATCCGCACGGACACGCTACCGCCTCCCATGCGGATAACGCCGCTATCTCGTTGATTCGACGAATTTAATCAACACGTATCCTCACTCAACGCTCAAATTGAAGCGAAAGCGGGGTGACATTGACCATGCTGTTGAAAAAAATTGATACGCGCCCCGCCTTTTCGAGGCTTGCAACCGCCGCGCGCTGTGTCACACTTTTGTCGTCGATAATAACCAGGGAGTGACTCAATGTCGCTGGAGGCGCATCTCGCCGAACTGGAGCGTCGTCATCACGCAATAAAAGTGGCGATAGAAGCCGAAAAGGCGCATCCAGGCGCCGACGAACTGAAACTGGTCGAATTGAAACGAAAAAAGTTATCGATCAAAGACGAAATCGAAAAGTTGAAACACGGTACTGTCTCGCTCGTCACGCACTGACATCACCCTGTATCCCCGCGCGCGTTTGAGGCGGGAGCACGCGAGATCAGTTTTTTCCAAAAGCCTTGAAGCGGTCGCCTTTCCAGGGATTGGCGGCTGAAAGGAAGCTTTTGCGCCGAAAGGTGAAGCCGGCCGAGATTGTCGCGGCCGGCCGCCAATTCATGCACTCAGTTTTGGAAATCCGGCTCAGGCGCGCGCCATTCGGCCGCCACCGCGGGATCCATTTCTTTGGCGGCGCGAGCCCGCGTCAAATCGGCGAAAGCGCGCGGCGTCATCAGACGCCCGAGCGCCCAGACGGCCATGGCGCGAACGAGCGGCGAGGCATGGTCGAGATGTCGCAAGGCGCTCTCCGCCAGGCGGGGATTTCCGGAATTGCCGATGGCGATCAGAACGTTCCTTAAAAAGCGCGTATGGCCGAGTCGCTTGATCGGGCCGCCGGAAAAGAACGCGCGGAACGCGGCTTCGTCCAAGGCGGCCAGTTCCGTCAAGGGCGGCGCTGAGAGATCGGCGCGCCCGATCAGCTTTGCCTCTCGTGCGTCCTTGGCGAATTTGTTCCAAGGACACACGGCGAGGCAATCGTCGCACCCATAGATGCGATTGCCGATCGCGGCGCGAAATTCCGCGTCGATATGGCCTTTATGTTCGATCGTGAGGTACGAAATGCAGCGGCGCGCGTCGAGTTGGTAGGGCGCAAGAAAAGCCTTGGTCGGACAGATGTCGAGGCAGGCGCGGCACTGGCCGCAATGATCTTGCTCCGGCGCGTCAGGCGCGAAGTCGAGATCGGTGAAGATCGCGCCAAGGAAGAGCCAGGAGCCGTATTGCCGCGAGACGAGATTGGTGTGCTTGCCCTGCCAGCCGAGACCCGCCGCGGCGGCCAGCGGCTTCTCCATCACCGGGGCCGTGTCGACGAAGATTTTGACGCCCGCGCGCTCGGGCTTCGCCGCCGCCGCCAGCCAACCGGCGAGCTGTTTGAGACGGCCCTTCATGACATCGTGATAGTCGCGGTTTCGCGCATAGACGGAGATGACGCCGATGTCTTTGTCGGCAAGCGCGGCGAGAGGGTCGAGCGACGGCCCATAATTGACGCCGAGCATGATCACGCTTCTGACATCGCTCCAGAGCGCGCGTGGATTGGATCGGCGATCCTTGGTCGTCTCCATCCAATCCATGTCGCCGTGACGGCCAGCCGCGATCCATTCTTCGAGGCGCTCGGCTGCGCGCGGCGCCGGATCTGGCGGAGCGACGCGGCAAAGATCGAAGCCGAGGTCGCGCGCCTTGGCGCGTAGCGCCTCTAGAAGTCGAGATCGTCGTAAGCCGGGCTTGGCCTTATTCCGGGCAGTTGATCCGCCAAGAGGCTGCGAAAGGCCGGGCGCGACTTGATCCGCGCGTACCAATCCTTCGCCATCTCGTCCTCGGCCCATGGCACATCGCCCAGAAAATCAACGCAGGAAATATGCGCCGCCGCGGCAAGATCGGCGAATGTCAGGCGGTCGCCGGCAAGCCACTTCCGCGAGCGCATCAAGTGGCCGATATAGCGCAGATGATAGCGCAAATTCGAGCGCGCCGCGCGTACGGCCTCCATATCGGGTCCGCCGCCGCCCTGCGAGGCGGAGCGGAAGCGCTTGTAGATTTTTTCGCCGACGAGCCAGCTCGAAACTTCTTCGAAGAATTTCTGGTTGAACCAGTTCATAAGCCGGCGCGTCTCGAGCCGGTCCAGCGTATCCTCCGGCATGAGGCGGCGCTCGCCTAACGCCAGTCCTTGGGTCTCGTCCAGGTATTCCGCGATCAGGTTGGCGCCGGGCGCCGACGCGGTTTCGCCTTCGACGAGGACGGGGGTCGCGCCTTCGGGGCTAAGCAAGAGAAATTCGCGCCGCCTCTCCCAAACGCGTTCCTCGATCAGATCGGGCTCATGACCGAACTCGGCAAGAACAAGCCTGATGAAGCGGGAATGGGGGCAGAACGGGTGATGATAAAGCGTGATCATTCAGGCTGAAGCAACAAACCGACAACACGGGGGGAGTCGCGGCGACCCAGACGCGACGATCGGTTTCATGAATGGGGCGGCAGCGGTTAACCAGAGGTTTAGAAGCAGGGGGAGGGTCGCTAAACCTTTATTGAACGCGGTTAATCGCCGAACGCGCTCGCCTGAATTTTCTCGACGCCGGCCGCTTTCATTTTCGCCCAAGCCGTGCCGAGCGAGCCCGCCAAATCGATCCCGCGACAAGCGTCTTCGATGACAAAGGCCTCGAAGCCGGCGGCGCGCGCGTCGAGCGCGGAAAAGCCGACGCAATAATCCGTCGCAAGGCCGACCAGGAAGGCCCGCGCGATTCCCCGTTCACGCAAAAAGCCGGCAAGGCCTGTCTTGGATTCTCCATCCGCCTCGACGAATGCGGAATAGGAATCGACTTCGCGATTTGCGCCTTTCCGCAAGATCAGAATTGCGCGGTCGATCGCGAGATTTTCGTGAAGCCTGGCGCCGCGACTTCCCTGCACGCAATGGTCCGGCCAAAGCACCTGCTCGCCATAGGCGAGGCGCGTCGTCTCGAAAGGCTTTGCGCCGGCATGCGAAGACGCGAAAGAGGCGTGGCCGGGCGGGTGCCAGTCTTGAGTGAGGATGACATTCTCGAATTTCGCCGCGAGCCGATTGACGAGCGGAATGATCGCATCGCCTTCGGCGACGGCCAAAGCGCCGCCCGGCATGAAATCATATTGCATATCAACGACGATCAGAACGTCGCTCGGCCGCGGTTTCAAGTCGCCGTTCAAAATTTTCTCCTCGGGCGCGCAGACGCAAAATTTCGCCGAGCCTTCCGCGTTCGAATTGAAAGACCGCGACGATCGCGAAGGCCAGCGGAATCAATAAATAGAGCAATCGAAACGCGATCAGGGCGGCGAGAACCTGCGCGGGGGGCGTGTCCGGCATGCCCTTCAAGAAGCAAAATTCGAGCACGCCGACGCCGCCCGGCGCGTAGCTCGCAAGCGCGACCGCGAAACTGCCGAGAAAGACTCCAAGCACGGCGATAAAGCCGGGATTGCCGGCTTCGGGCAGCGTGAAATAAATGATTCCCGCCGCGCCGATGATTTCAATCGGTGCCGCGAGAAGCTGGCGGAGCAATATGTTCGGACGCGGATAGACAAGCGCAAAGCCCCCGATTTTCATCGGCGGAAAATGGCGCAACGATCCGAATGCATAAAGCGCGACGGCAGCGAGCATGACGAGCCCACCCAATCGCGCGCCCCAATGGGGAAACTGAGCCGCCCAGCGATCGACGATCTCCGGCCAGATGGTGAGCAAGACGCCGCCGAGCAGAAGTTCGCCGAGGATGAAAGTGAAGGAGCAGAAGGCGACGAGAACACCGACTTCCGTCGCCGTCAGGCCGCGCGTCGAATAGGCCCGGTAGCGCACCACGGCGCCGGAAAAAATCGAAGCGCCGATATTGTGAGACAGCGCGTAAGTCGTGAAGGAAACGATCGAAATGAACCCCCAGGGCAGCTTATGCCCGAGATGGGCGAGGCCGATCCGATCGTACCAGGCGAGCGCCGCGTAAGCGACAATGGTGGAGGCAAGCGCAAGCAGCCAAGAGTGAATGGGGATCGCGGAGAAGCCCGCGACAACTTCTTTCGGTGAAAGGCCGCGCAGCTCCTTGACCAGAAGCCATAGCGCGAAGGCGACGGCGCAAAACCCGACCGCCGTCCAGAGATAATCCCGCGCTCGCAACATTGTGAAAGGCTGCAGCTCCATTGCCCCCCTTTCCCTGCACGACGGCGGAGAGGAGGGCAAGGCCTTAAGCGGGCAAAGCGCCATGGGCGGCGCAGCAAACACATGTGGATAACGTTATTGCGTAAGTCTCAATCGACGGCTTGCCGATCGGCGCGGCGACCGCCATCTTCGCCGAAACGTTAGCGTGGTTCGGAGCTGGGGCGAGGCGATGGAGGAGCGTGAAGAATCGGGCGCGGGATCGCAGGATTACGTTGGCGATCCTCGAAACGACACTGTCCTCATCAGCGTCGATGGCGCGCTGACGCTCCGCGAGGAGGCCAAAGTCTCGGTCTTCGACTCAGGATTTGTTCTCGGCGACGGCGTCTGGGAGGGCCTGCGCCTCATCGATGGCCGCATCGCCTTCCTCGATCGGCATTTCGACCGCCTGTGGGACGGCGCCAAAATGCTGCGCATCGACATCGGCCTGACCCGCGACGCGCTGGTTCAGCGGCTTTTCGAAGTCGTCGACGCCAACCGCATGACGGATGGCGTGCATATCCGCCTCATGGTGACGCGCGGCAAGAAACGGTCGCCGTACCAGGACCCGCGCCTGACCATCGGCAAGGCGACGATCGTAATCATTCCGGAATGGAAACAGCCGCTGCCGGCGATGCGGGCGCGCGGGCTGAAACTCTTCACGGTTCATGTGCGGCGTACCGGACCGGCCGAACAGGATCAGAAACTCAATTCCCATTCCAAGCTCAATTGCGTTCTCGCCTGTATCCAGGCGATGGAGGCCGGCGCGGACGAAGCGCTGATGCTCGATGATCGCGGCTTCGTCGCGACCTGTAATTCGACTCATTTCTTCATCATTCGAAAAGGCGAGCTGTGGACGTCGGGCGGCGGCTATTGCCTCGGCGGGATTACCCGCGACGCGGTGCTTCGCGCGGCGCGACGGGCCGGAATACCGGCATACGAACGCGACTTCTCGCTCTTCGACGTTTATGGCGCGGACGAAGCTTTTTGCACCGGCACGTTCGCGGGCCTGACACCCGTCGCGTCAGTCGACGGGCGTACGATAGGCGATGGCCGCGAACGTACGGCCGATGACGCATCGGGCCCGATGACGCGTCAATTGCGCGCGCTTTACAAGGCGTTGGAGGCGGAAGAAGCGCAGGGCAGGGCGGCGTGATGGGCGAGCCGCTGCGTATCGCGATGTGGTCCGGCCCGCGCAACATTTCGACGGCGATGATGCGCGCCTTCGGCAATCGTTCCGATTGCGCGGTTTCCGACGAGCCGTTCTATGCCGCTTATCTTGTGGCGACGGGCCTCGATCATCCGATGCGCGAAGAGGTGATCGCCTCGCAACCGAATGATTGTCGCGACGTCGTCAAGGCTCTGACCGGCCCGGCGCCGGGCGGCAAGGCGATTTGGTACCAGAAACATATGACGCATCATATGGTCGAAGGTTTCGGCCGCGATTGGATCGATGGTGTCGCCAATGCTTTTCTCATTCGCGCGCCGGAGGCGGTTATCGCTTCCTACGCGCAAAAGCGCGGCGATTTCGCGCTGGAGGAAATCGGTCTGCCGGCGCAGGTCGAACTTTTCGAACGCGCCGCCGACCGGCTTGGCGAGGCGCCGCCGGTCATCGAGGGCAATGACGTGCTCGCCGATCCGAGAGGCGCGTTAAAGGCTCTCTGCGGTGCGCTTGGCGCGCCTTTCGACGAGGCGATGTTGTCTTGGCCGGCGGGACGCCGGCCGGACGATGGCGTTTGGGCGCCGATCTGGTACGCCGCGGTCGAGAGCTCGACCTGTTTCGGCCCGCCGCAACAAGAGGCGCGGTTCGAGGATTTGCCGGATCGTCTGAAACCTGTCGCGGAGGCGGCGAGGCCGTACTATGAGCGTCTCGCGCGGCATCGTTTGCTGATACGACAAGACGCGCCTATCTAATAGGCCGCGGCGGTGACAACGAACCTGGGAGAGACGAATGACCTCGCCGCATTATGAAACCGCGCTGATCGTCGGCGCCGGGTCCGGCCTGAGCGCCTCGCTGGCGCGGCTGTTCGCGCGCGAAGGCATGCGCGTTGCGATCGCGGCGCGCAACGCCGACAAGCTGGCGGCCCTCGCTTCGGAAGTCAAAGGCGAAGCCTTCGCCTGCAATGCGGTCGACATAGGCGATGTCGAACGCCTTTTCGAGACGGTGGAAAAGCGGTTCGGCGCGCCCGATGTCGTCGTCTATAACGCCAGCGGCAGAACGCGCGGGCCCTTTGTCGACCTCGTCGCCAAGGACGTCGAAAACACAATAGCGGTCAGCGCTTTCGGCGGCTTTCTGATCGCGCAACAGGCCGCGCGGCGCATGCTGCCGAAGAAGCACGGCGCGATCCTGTTCACCGGCGCTTCGGCGAGCGTCAAAGGCTACGCGCAGTCGGCGCCCTTTGCGATGGGCAAATTTGCATTGAGGGGCCTGGCGCAAAGCATGGCGCGCGAGCTTTCGCCGCAAGGGATTCACGTCGCCCATTTCGTGATCGACGGCGGCATCCGCAATCCTGGCCGGACGGAGGATCCCGATAAGCCGGATTCGTTGCTTGATCCTAACGCGATCGCTGAGACGTACCTCAACGTGATCCGGCAAGATCGCAGCGCCTGGACATGGGAAGTCGAATTGAGGCCATGGGTGGAGAAGTTTTGAATCCGGCGAGAACCATCTTTGTCGTTCCCGCGAAAGCGAATGACATTGTGTTGACGAGTCCCGATGTCTCGCGCGGCGCCTAAGCCCGTTCCGCTTCCCATCGTCGAGGCCAGGCGCATCTGGATTCGCGCGCAGCGTCTTGATGAGCGAGCCCCGTTCGGCGATGGCCCCGAGGCGACGCAGGCCGCCGTAACGCATCTCGGTTATGTGCAGATCGACACGATCAACGTCATTGAGCGCAGCCATCATCACATTCTCTGGACGCGGATTCCAAATTATCGGCGCGAAGATCTTCGCCAGGCGCAGAGCGTCGATAAAGGCGTCTTCGAATATTGGACCCATGCCCTTTCCTATGTGCCGACGCGCGATCTGCCCTTCTTCCTGCCGGATATGATCCGCCGGCGCCGATCGCCGGGCCCTTGGTTTCGATCGGTCAAGAAAGAGGACTTGAGCAAGGTTCTCAGACTCGTGCGCCGGGACGGCGCGCTTTCGATCCGCGATATCGAAGACGACGTCCTGGTCGAGAAGGACCATGCGTGGGCGAGCCGAAAGCCATCGCGTCGCGCGCTGCAACTCGCCTTCTTTGCCGGCATTTTGACCATTAGCGAACGGTCCGGCATGCTCAAGACGTACGAGCTGATGGAGCGCCACTTCGGCTGGAGCGGCCGGCCGAAACCGGCGTCGGAACGGCAGGTGTTGGAATACCTTTTGGATCGCGGCCTGCGTTCGCAAGGCGTCGTCAGCCTCGACTCACTCTGCCATCTCGACGCGCCGCGCAAAGCGCCGATCCGCCGGCTGATCGAATCCAGAATGCGCCAGGGCCTGCTCATTCCCGTCGCGATTGAAGGCGCGGGGAAAGTCGAGCATTGGGCCCAACCGCAAGCGCTCGAGACGAGAGCGCCGCCGCCAGAGACGCTGGTTCATATTCTTTCGCCCTTCGATCCGCTGATCATTCAGCGCAAGAAGCTGAAGCTTTTCTTCGACTACGATCATCGTTTCGAAGCCTATGTTCCCAAAGAGAAACGCGTCTTCGGCTATTTCGCCTTGCCCGTGCTCGTCGGCGATGAAATCGTCGCTGCGATCGACCTGAAGGCGGATCGCGCCAACCAGGCCTTGTTGATTCAGAAATGGACCTGGATCAGCAAAGGCGCGGCCAGGGCTCATAAGGCGCGTATCGAGACGGAGCTCCATCGCTTCGAGCGCTTTCAAGTCAAAAACTGACGCGCCTCACGCTTCGATGACGGCCGAACCATTGCGTCCCGCCGTCGAGCATCATGCCTCTCGTCGAAATTGAGAGGCGAGGATGCGACCCATGATCACCTGCTTCATTCGCTACGAACTCGAGCCGTTTCAGACCGAGGCTTTCGAGCGCTACGCGCGGGCCTGGAACGAAGCCATTCCGCGATGCGGCGCCGATCTCATCGGCTATTTCGCGCCGCATGAAGGCTCGGCAACCACTGCTTATGGGCTGTACAATATCGACAGCCTCGCCGCGTACGAGGCGTACCGTGGGCGGCTGAGAGAGGACGCCCAGGCGCGTGAAAATTTCGCTTTCGCCAAGCAGGCGGGCTTCATTAGGCGCGAGGATCGGATTTTCCTGCGGCGGGTGTGAGGTTTGTCATGCCCGCGAGCAGTGGGCGTGGACGACTCCGCCGCTACGGCTTGGCCGGCTCCTCGCGTTCGATCGCGGCGGCTTTGCGGAAGGCGGCGGCGAAAGCGTCGAGTTCGGCCGGCGGCAGATCGGAGATCGCAATATAGCGCCGGCCGCTGTCGCGCCACTCGAGAAGGACATAGCCGTCGCGCGTCTCATGGCGCGGCTCGCTTGCGTCGCCGCCGTCCGGCAATTCGCTCAAGGCGATCTGGTGCTCGCGCCGCTGATAGACCAGCGTCGCCACCGGCTCGTTTTTCACGACATCGACACGGCCGCCGACCAGCGGAAAGCCGTCGGTTTTGAGATCGACCACGGTCGTCGCGACAGGAACCTTGCCGGCGAGCCAGGGCTTCACGGTATGGCGGTCGGAAGTTGCGACATCGACCGGCTGACCGGAAACTCGGCCGCGAACGAAGCCGGCGACAATCGCGCTGCTAACATCATCCTGGGCCATTTGCGGCGCGACCAAACCGTAGCCGCCCGCGCCCAGAATGACGCCGACCACCAGCGAGGCGGCGAGCGATCGATAGGGCGCATCCCAGGGCTTTGCCCGACGCGGGGTCGTTGGCTTCAATTGCCTCGACGGTTGCGCCATCGCGATCGCCCGGGCGCGCAAAGCCTCCGGCGCGCTCGGCCGCGGCGCGCGCGTCTTGAGCGCGCCTTGCAAGGCGCGAAGGCGCGCATATTCGGCCGCGAGCGCGGGATCAGCGGCGAGACGTCGCTCGACCTCGATCATGCCCGTCGCGTCAAGCTCGCCGTCGAGGGCGGCGCCCAGCAGGAGGCGCGGATCGTCGTGTGCGGGATCGCTCATCATCGCCTCCCAAGCTTTTCGACAAGAACCGCGCGGCCGCGCGCCAGCCGCGACATGACAGTGCCGACCGGCGCGTCGATTGCCGCGGCGATCTCGCGATAGCTCAAGCCATTAATGTCGCGCATCACCACGACTTCCCTAAAAAGATGCGGCAGGCCCTGGATCGCCGCCTCCAGCGCCGCCTCGTCGGCCGCCGCGATCAAGGCCTCCTCCGGATTGGAGCCGGCGGCGTCCCGCGCCTTGGCTCCCGCCGCCTCCAAATATTCAGAATCATCCGTCAGCAACACGCCCTTCGGCCGGTTCTTCTGAAGCCAGGTGAAAGCGGTGTTGCGAACGATCGTCAGCAGCCAGGGCCGAGGCTTTTCGATGACCGCCGTATCCATCGCCGCGAGCGCCTTCAAACAAGCGTCCTGCACGACATCTTCGGCGTCGGCGCCGTTGCCGGTGAGCCACCGCGCCAACCCATAAGCGTCGTCGAGATGCGGCAGAACCATCTCGTTGAACCGCCTAGACGCCCGTTCGCTCGTCACTTGGCCCCTTGCGCTTATAGCGCCACAACGATTTTGCGTTCACATGCGCATGGAGGCCGCAGTCGTCGTTGTACTCGCCGGGCTGATCGAACGTCACTTGAAACGGATCGTTTGTATCGAGCGCCTTCGAGGGGAACTTGCCAGCAGCGTCCACGGCGGCGCGGGGTATATCATCGCGATTTTCCGATGTCACCGTCGTACCCGGTTCGATCGCGATCAGCGACAAGGTGAACGGAATTTTGCCGCTCTCGGCGAGTGTATAAGGGATGACGGGGGCGCACAGACCGGCGGCGAGAACAGAAGCCCAGATGGTGCGCTCGAAGAGAGAAGGGGCGTTGAGGGTTTTCACGACTTCATCCTTTCAGCGTGCGCCTGGTCGTTGGCGGCGAGCGGTTCGACGCCTTGGCGGAACGCGTCCAGAACCTATCTGATCTTCTTTGCCCACGACGCCTCCGTTAAAAGGGAGACTCGCTGGCGGTGTGATTTATTCCCTGGCGAGGCAGAGAAATTTCGTCGGGGAGCCGGACCTCCCCGATCGTTGTCGACCCGCCGCTCATCTGCGACCCTGCGGGGCGCGCGAATCAGCGAGAACCGGGCTCGCCGCAAGGACCGAAACGCCCAATGTTAGCTCGCCAGGAGATTGCCGATTGGACGCCCGCCGTGGCGCTGCCCGCGATGTTGCGGGCCTTCTCCCTTGACGGCCAGCGGACCAAGATCGAGACCCGCGAAGGGATTGATTTCTTTTTCAACGAATTTTGGACGGCGCGCCAACGTCAGGCGCATCGCCTGCACGAGATTTCGTATCGCGCCTGCTTCAAGCCGCAATTGCCGGCGTTTTTCATCGAGCGCCTGACGGCGCCGGGGGACCGGGTCTACGATCCCTTCATGGGGCGCGGCACCACGCCATTGCAAGCCGCTCTGATGGGCCGCGCGCCAATCGGCAACGACGTCAATCCCCTCAGCGCGATGCTCACGCGTCCGCGGCTCAACCCGCCTTCCCTCGATCGCGTCGTCGAACGCCTGCGCGCGATTGATTGGATTTGCTCGGATGAAGCTTCGGATGACCTTTTGGCGTTCTTTCATCCACGTACCCTCGAGCAGATACTTGCGTTGCGCTCTTATCTTCTGCGGCGCGAGGCTGACGGGGCGTTGGATGCGACCGACCGGTGGATCAGAATGGTCGCGGTCAATCGCCTGACCGGACATTCGCCGGGGTTTTTTTCCGTTTACACGCTGCCGCCCAATCAGGCGGCTTCGGCCGCGGCGCAAAGGAAGATCAACGCAAAGCGCGGGCAGACGCCGCCCGAGCGCAATGTCGCGGCGATCATCGTAAAGAAATCGCGCGCGCTGCTCGGCGAGGAGGCCTTGCCGCGCGTGGCCCACCCGCTTCTTCTCGCGCAAAGCGCCGATCGCACGCCTGAGATCGCGTCGGGTTCTGTCGATCTTGTCGTCACCTCGCCGCCTTTTCTCGACGTCGTTCCTTACGCCGCCGACAATTGGCTGCGCTGCTGGTTCGCCGGCCTTGATCCCATGGCCATTCCCATCGCCATGCATCGCGATCCCAGCGACTGGATGGCGTTCATTCGCGGCGTCCTGGTCGAGCTGGCGCGCGTGACGCGCAAGGGCGGACATATTGCGTTCGAAGTCGGCGAAGTGCGAGGCGGGGCGCTGGAGCTGGAGCGTCTCGTGTTGCGCGCGGCCGAGGGCCTCGCCCTCACACCGCTTGGCGTGGTCGTCAACGTGCAGGACTTCACCAAGACGGCGAATTGCTGGGGCGTCGCCAATAATGCGAAGGGGACGAACACGAATCGGATTGTCGTGCTCAGGCGGGAATAGATGGTTTAGGGCGATCGCCGATCGCCATCGCCGCGCCCGGGCCGACCCCACGCCGGTCGCTCGTCCGTCGCCGGCGGGCAGTGATTCGGGAGAGCGACGCCTCCGCGCGGCCGGGCCAGCTATCGTTAAATGGCCGCGGCTTGCCCTAAACCCTTACCGCCAGCTCCGCCGTGCGCTCGGCCGCTTTCTCGCGGCCTTCAAGCGTCTCGAATTTCGAGAGCTCGGCCTGGGCGTCTTCTTGAGCCGCCTTAGCCTCCGCCAATTGCTCGGCGAGTTCGGAATTGGAGCTCTTGAGATTGTCGCGACGCGTCATCGCGGCGCGCGCGTAGGTCGGATAAGCGAAATGGTTGGGGTCGGTGATGCCGGCGCGTTTCTCTTCGATGCCGATCTCGCGATCAAGGTCGGCCATCATGCGGGCGAACTCGGCCATCATGAGTTCGATTTGCCGGACGCGGCGGCGCTTTTCCTCAACTTGGAAGCGCTTCAGGCGAATGAGCGTGTCTCGCGACTTCATCTTAAACCAACTCCACTACGCTAACTAAAGAACCTGATCGGTCGGCGACGACCGGCCCTCCTAATTTCCGCGAGACGGAGGGACGATGCCGCATGAAGGTTGCTCCTTTCTTTACGCGGTCGCCTTGATTCGGATTTTCCACGCCGAAACATCGCGAAAAGCCCTCGAAAGTCGGGCGTCTTTTAAAGCTTCGTTTACTTGGATCGTTAACAATCCCTCTGCAAGACGGTTCGACCGGTTCGACCGGATCGCCTGAAGCGATGGGCGGAGGTGAGTCCGCAGAGTCGCTTAGTGAGGAAAGCTAAAGTAAAATATGAGCCGGGGAATCGGCGAGTCACGCAGCAAATTCAACAAATTGCGAGGCTGGGGTGGTTTTTGTAACTCCTAGGCTTGCAGCGGAGAATCAGAATTTGTTAACCATTCGCGGTCACCTTAGCGTATTGAATCGGCCGGTATCGCCCGAGGGCGGGCGTCGGCTTCTTTGCGGCGTGATTTTGGCGACAAACACCTTGGTCTGGAACCGGGGGCAAGGGCTGGGGACCTGACATGCGCGTTCTACTGATCGAGGATGACAGCGCCACCGCGCAAAGCATCGAGTTGATGCTCAAGTCCGAGAACTTCAACGTCTACGTGACGGATCTCGGCGAAGAGGGCATCGACCTAGGCAAACTCTATGACTACGACATCATCCTCCTCGACCTGAATTTGCCCGACATGTCGGGCTATGAAGTCCTGAGGACTTTGCGTCTCACCAAAGTGAAGACGCCGATCCTGATCCTCTCCGGCATGGCCGGCACCGAGGAGAAGGTGAGGGGTCTCGGCCATGGCGCCGACGATTATCTCACCAAGCCCTTCCACAAGGACGAACTGGTCGCCCGCATCCACGCGATCGTCCGCCGCTCCAAGGGCCACGCCCAGTCGGTCATCATCACCGGCGACTTGATCGTCAATCTCGATCAAAAAACCGTCGAGGTCGACGGCGCCCGCGTGCATCTGACGGGCAAGGAATACCAGATGCTCGAGCTGCTCTCCCTGCGCAAAGGGACGACGCTCACCAAGGAAATGTTCCTCAACCATCTCTATGGCGGGATGGACGAGCCCGAACTGAAAATCATCGACGTCTTCATCTGCAAGCTGCGCAAGAAGCTGGCGATGGCGTCGCAGGGCCGCAACTATATCGAGACGGTGTGGGGCCGCGGCTATGTGCTGCGCGAGCC
>JASLHV010000059.1 GCA_030153205.1 Roseiarcus sp.
TCACGGCGATGGAGGCGACCGATTATATCGGAACGATCGGCCGGGTGCAGTTCCTACCCAAAGACGACCCGCATGTTCATGGTTTGAAGACGGGCAAGGGCCTCATCACCGGACTTTTCCTGCAGTGGCAGAATGGCGCGCAGGTCAATCTCTGGCCGGCTGAACTCGCCAAGGGCAAGATCGCCTTCCCTTCGTTCGTCAAAGTCAAAGCCTCGCTCAACTGAACCATGTCATGTAAGGCCGTCGATCTCTTCGAGGCCTTTCGTAAAGGCAACGGCGGTGCCTGAACGATGCTGCTCTGGCAAATCCTGATCGACGGCTTCGCCATTTCCTCGCTCTATGCGCTGGGTGCGACGGGATTCACTTTGATCTTCGGCGTCTCGGGCGTTCTGAACCTATCGCATGGATCGCTGATGGTCGCGGCGGCCGTCGCCGCCTGGGCGCTTGGCGCGAGTTTCGGCGGCAGTTATGTCGGCGCGATCTTCGGCGCGCTTGTCGCGCTGCTTCTGTCGGTCGTGACGTATTTTCTTGTCGTCAGACCCTTGCAGCAAACCAAGAGGATCCGCGAGGAGGAAAAGGAGATCTTTATCCTCACGGCGACGCTTCTCTGGGGCATCATGATCCAGGAGGCGATCGCCTATCTCTTTACGAACAACGCCAAGACGGTGCTACCTATCGTCGGCGGCGTCGTGACGATTGCCGGCGTACGCACGCCGGCCAATGAAATCTTCACGGCGGCGATCTGCTGGCTGGCGATCGGCGCACTATGGTTGCTCGTCAACCGCACGCAGGTCGGCAAGACGGTGCTTGCTGCCTCGATGAACCCACGCGGCGTCACGCTGCTCGGCGTCGAACTCTCCATTGTCTATATCGCCGTCTGGGCGATCTATGGAATTCTCGCGGGGATCGCCGGCGTTCTACTCGGCATGTTCCTCGGCGTCTCCTCCTATAGCGCCGGCCCGCTCACCGCGAGCGCCTTTTCGATCGTCGTTCTTGGCGGACTCGGCAGTGTCTCCGGCTCGCTCATCGCGGCCTATGTCGTCGGCTATCTCGAAACGCTGACAGCCTATCTTGCCTCGCCGGCCTATCGCACGATCCCCGCGCTGCTGCTGCTCGTCGTGGTCATGTACATACGTCCGCGCGGCCTGCTTGGACGAAGATAGCGGTCATGCTTCTTCGCATCTTACGATCTCCCGCGATTTGGATTGCCCTCATCGTCGTAATTATCGCCGCGACGCTGCCGCTCTATGTGTCCGGCTATGTTCTCGGCCTTTTGACCATCGCCTATTATTTCGGCGTCTTCTCCATGGCCTGGGATCTTCTCTTCGGCTTCGCCAATGAAGTTAATTTCGGCCCGACATTTCTGATCGGCCTTGGGGCCTATACCGCGGGCATTCTCGACAATTTGTATCAACCACCGATTTGGGTCTGCGTTCTCGCCGGAACTTCCGCGGCGGTGGTGGGCGGCGTGATCCTGGCGCTGCCGGCGTTGCGCCTGCGCGGTCCTTATTTCGGTCTGACGACGCTCGTCGCCGTGCTGATGCTGCAAAACTTCGTCGTCGTGGCGGCAGGTTTGACCGGCGGCGAAATTGGCCTGACCGTGCCGGACGTCCTCTCCATCGACGACAAGGTCAATTACTGGATCGCTCTTGGCTTCATGGCGATCAGCGGCGCCGCGCTCTACGGCTTGTCACGCTCGCCCGTCGGCCTGATTCTGCAAGCAAGCGGCCAAGATCCGGTTCAGGCCGCGGCGCTCGGCTTCAATGTCACCAAACATAAGCTGGCCGCCTTCATCGTCAGCGCTTTCTTTTCCGGCCTCGCCGGCGCGCTGATGGTCTTCTATCTCGGCGCCGCCTCGGTCGGGACGTTCATCGACGTGACCGTCGGCGTGCAGGTGATCATCGGCGCGGTGATCGGCGGGCGACGGACGATCCTCGGCGCGGCAATCGGCGCAATCTTCCTGATCGCGATGGGAGAAACGCTGCGTCCGCTCGGCGATCTCGCGACTTTCATCGTTTCGGCCATGGCGCTCGTCGTCGTCCTGCTCTTTCCGAGCGGCTTTGTCGGCATGATAGCGCGGCGGCGGGAGGCGACATGAGCGCCGCGCCCGCGCGTCTCGAAGCCAACGGCCTCATCAAACGCTACGGCGGCCTCGTCGCGGTCAAAGATATTAGCTTCAAGGTCGCGGCCGGCGAGATTCTCGGCCTGATCGGTCCGAACGGGTCCGGCAAATCGACCGTGATGAAATCGATCATCGGCGTCGAAAGGCCCGACGGCGGTTCGGTGCGCGTCGATGGTACGGATGTCGCCGGCTGGCCGTCGCACAAAATCGCGCGCCTCGGCGTCGGCATGGTGTTCCAGCATTCGCGTCCGCTGCATCGGCAGACCGTGCTCGAAAATATCATCCTCGCCTTGCTGCCTGACAGGTTGCTTCGCCTGCTTCCCGATCCCGCGATCGAGGAGCGCGCCCGCGCGATCGCTGCGCGCGTCGGCCTGAGCGCGGTCCTCCATCGCCGGCCCGCGACTTTGCCCTTCGCCGATCTGCGTCGGATCGAAGTCGCCAAGGCGCTCGCCCGCGATCCGCGCGTGGTCCTCGTCGATGAACCTTTCGCCGGATTGACCGCGCGCGAGACCGCCGCTTTCGCGCGGCTTATCGCCGAATTGCGTGACGACGGGCGCGCAATTCTGCTCGTGGACCACAATGTCAAAAGCGTCGCCGCGCTCGCCGACCGCGTCTTCGCCATGTATGTCGGCGAGCGCATCGCGGAGGGTTCCGTCGAAGAGGTCATGCGCGATGAGACGGTACGCCGGGTGTACCTCGGCGGCGGCATCGAAACCGCGGCGCGTCCGGAGGCGGGTTTTCGCGACGCGAGTGTTCCGTTCTTGCAAGCAGATCGCGTCAACGTTTTCTATGGCAAGGCGCAGGCGCTAGAAGATGTGTCGATCCATGTCCATGAGGGCGAGTTCGTCTCGATCGTCGGGCTGAACGGCGCCGGCAAAACGACGCTGTTCAACGCCATCTCGGGGCTCTTGCCCTATGACGGCGAGATCCGGCGCCAGGGCCAATCGCTGCGGGGGCGCACGCCGGCGGCGATCGCGCGCGGCGGCCTCGTGCAATCGCCAGAGGGGCGCGAACTTTTTACTGACATGACCGTCCGCGAGAATCTTGACATGGGCGGCCAGCGTCTCGTCAAGGCGGCGCGGGCCGAACGCCTCGAGTGGCTTTTCGATCTTTTCCCGATTCTCAAAGAGCGGCAGAGCCAGGCGGCTGGCACTTTATCGGGCGGCGAACAGCAGATGCTGGCGATCGCCCGCGCCCTAATGATGAAGCCGGACCTTTTGATCCTCGACGAACCGACGCTCGGCCTTGCTCCTGTCATTCTCGCGCAGATATCCAAGGCGCTCGAGCGTCTGCGCCAGACGACGTCCCTCACCGTGATTCTCGGCGAGCAGAATGTCACTTTCGCGCTGCCGCACGCCGATCGGGTCTATGTGCTGGAGCACGGGAGGATCGTCTGGGAAGGCGAGCCGAGCCGCTTCGCCGCCGAGGCAGGCGCGGCCTATTTATAGCGCGCAACGGCGATCAGCCTTGCGCCGCATAGCCCCCGTCGACAGGGATCGCGGTTCCGGTGACGAAGTCCGAGGCCTTGCTCGCGAGGAACACGGCGATACCGGCGAGGTCGTCCGGCCTGCCCCAACGGCCGGCGGGCGTGCGCGCGACGACTTTGTCGTGGAGGTCCGGCACATCCTGTCGTGCACGTATGGTGAGATCCGTATCGATCCAGCCGGGGAGTACGACATTGACCTGAATATTGTCCTTGGCCCAGGCGCTGGCGAGGGCCTTGGTGAGCTGTACGACACCGCCTTTGGCGGAGCCGTATGGCGCCGTGAAATAGGCGCCGAAGAGCGAGGTCATCGAGCCGATATTGATGATCTTGCCGCCGGCCGCCTTCAAGTGGGGATAGGCCGCCTGCGAACAAATGAAAGCGCTGGTAAGATTGACGTCGATCAGCATCCGAAATTCGGCGATCGAATAATCCTGCGGCGGCTTGCGAAGATTCGTCCCCGCATTGTTGATGAGAATGTCGAGCCGGCCGAAGCGTTCGATAGCCGCTTTCGCTGCAGCGGCGCCGCCGCTGTCCTCAGCGACATCAATCTCGACCGCCGCCACCTTGCCGCCGGCGGCGGAGAGCGCCGCGACGGCGTTGCGGTTTTTCTCGGCGTTGCGTCCGACGATCAGGATGGAGGCGCCGGCGTCCGACATGCCTTTCGCCATGCCAAAGCCAATGCCGCCATTGCCGCCGGTGACAAGCGCGACTTTTCCGATAAGCGAGAAGAGATCCATGGTTTTTCCTGATCCTTAGGGCAGGCCAGGAAGATAGCCGAAGATGTCGCTCGTCGAGCCATGACTTTTTCGCGAGAAAAACGCCTTCACCTGGGCCCGGCCACGCGTGGATCGGCGCCCGGCAGCACGATTGGTCCGGCGGGCGACGGCCCCGCCGAGCGCGCCGCAGCAGCGCGCTTCGATTTGAGATGGGCATAAAAGAAGCCGCCGAGCAGTATGACCAAAAGGACAGCGGCGAACCCAGGCGATCTGGTGGCCAACGACACGATAGCGATGACGCTGAATATCAGCCGGACGACAACACGCATGACGACCCCGTTTGAAGATTATTTTACGGGACATCAATCGTGTATCTCAGGGCGGGGACCGCGAACCCATTAGCCGACGCCTGAGCCAAGACCACCCCTTGCAATTGCCGGAACGCGGACAAATGACGTCCTCATGTTGGTAGCGCGAGTTTCCCTATTTAAAAGCGGCGGTCTGGCGCGTTATTCCGCCGCCGCCCGCGTCGCATCGGCAAGCACTTCCGTGATCGCCTGGTCGATGATGGCCACGCCGCGCTCGAGCTCGTCTTTGCGGACTGTCAGCGGCGGCGCGATGCGCCAGATCGCGGCCATTTGCCCGACCGAAACGATGTTCATCGAGAGGCCTAGCTCCATACAGCGTGCGGTGATGGCGCGGCCCGTGACGGCGTCGGGCGCGCGGGTCTGGCGATCCTTGACCAGTTCAACGCCCTGCAACAGCCCAAACCCGCGTACGTCGCCGATGATCTCGTGCCTTTCCTGTAACCAGCGCAGGCCAGCGGCCAGCTCCTTGCCCATCGCCAAGGCGCGCTCGTTCAGCGATTCTTCCTCCAGCACATCGAGCACAGCCAAGCCGACATGGGCCGGCAGGGGATCGGAGATATGTGACGTGGGATGAATGAAGCCCTTGCCGTGGCAGTCGGCCTCCATTTCGTCGGAGATCACCGTGGCGGAGAGCGGCAGGCCGCCGCCCAGCGTCTTCGAGAGCGTGAGTATGTCCGGCTCGACGCCGAAATGCTCGAAGGCGAAATTGCGGCCGAGGCGGCCGAAGGCGGTCTGGGCCTCGTCGAAGATGAGCAGCATGCCTCTCTTCTCACAATGCTCCTTCACCTTCCGCCAATAGCCGTCCGGCGGCACGATCACGCCGCCGGAGCTTTCGACTGGCTCCGCAATCAGCGCGGCGAGCGATCCGGTCGATTGGGCGTCGATCATATCGAAGCCGATCTCGAGGCAAGCGCCGTCGCATTTGTCCCGGCAATGCCGTACCGGGCAATGATAGGCGTTGGGCGCCGGAAGTACGAGCGAGCCTGGCATCATCGGCCCATAGCCTTGCCGGCCGGCGATATAATTCACGGATTGCGCGCCCGACGTCATGCCATGCCATGAGCCGGTAAAGCCGACGATTTCGTAACGACCGCTCTGCATCTTGGCGAGCTTGATCGCCGCTTCATTGGCCTCGCCGCCCGTCGAGAGGAACAAGGCGCGCGACAGATGCGGCGGCAACATGCCCGCGAGCCGTTGCGACAGCGCCACCACAGGCGGGCTCAGCATGCCACTGAAGAGGTGCAGCGCGCCCTCGCAGGCGTCGCGGATCGCCTCGACGATGCGCGGATGATTATGGCCGATCGTTGCGCACATCTGTCCCGAGGTGAAATCGAGGATTTCCCGCCCCTCGCTGTCCCACAGCATGGATCCGCGCGCTTTGCTCACCAGCCGTGAGGCGAACGGCATGCCATAGCGGATGAGATGCGCGTCCCAAGGCTCGTTGCTGAGCGGCGGTGTCGACATGGCTGCTTGCCCTCTATTCGAAATAAGAAAGCATAACGCAGGGCCGGCAATCGGCGATTTCTTTTTTTTCGCCAGATATGGACTCAACAGGCTATAAATTACGCCCTGAAGAAATTTCTGTGATAAAAAATGTCTTCTCAGTTTCGAAATCGAAAGCCAAACGATTCGGCCCTCGACGCAATCGACCGGCGCATTTTGCGCGCCTTGCAGCGCGACGGGTCGCTCGCCAACCAGACCCTGGCCGACGAAATCGGCCTGTCGCCGCCGGCCTGCCTCAAGCGCGTGCGCCGGCTCAAGGCAGCAGGCGTCATCGCGCGAACCACCGCTCAACTTTCACCGGAGGCGCTTGGATTTCCGCTCCTCTCCGTTGCGCGAATCAAGCTTAACCGACCGACAGAAAGAGCGATGCGCGAATTCGAGCAGAAGATGAACGCGCTGCCGCGCGTCACGCAATGCCTCACTGTCGCTGGCGATATCGATTATGTGGTGATGATCCGTAGCCGCGACGTCGCCGACTACCAGGACTTCGCCCGCCAAGTCCTTGCGACCGCGCCAGGCATCCGTTCCTATACGAGCGAGATCGTGCTGGCCGTCAGCAAATGGACCACGGAAATCCCCGTCGAGGAGGAGGGATAGTAGGGGCGGCGTGTCGGTTACCGCCGCCACCGGATGGTGGGCCGGGCAGGACTCGAACCTGCAACCAGACCGTTATGAGCGGCCGGCTCTAACCATTGAGCTACCGGCCCCGCCGAGCGGGGAGGAGGGATTAGACTGAAACGGGGGCGCGATGCAATCGCGCGCTGACGCCGTCGCAGCTCATTCAGAGCCGGCGACCACGAGGCCACCGCGAGCCCGCCAGCCGCCGGTTCCCGGCGCATAATGGCGAATATCCCCGACACCAACGGCGACGGCCTGCTGAAGAGCCTTGGCCGAACGGCTGCCCGCCTGGCATACGAGAACGATAGGCTTGCCGATGGGAAGGCCATCGGGATCGAAAGACGAGAGCGGTTGATTGATCGCGCCTGGGATGTGTCCGGCCACGAATTCATGCGGCTCGCGCACGTCGACAATAGCGATCGAGTGGTCATGCTGGCCCGCGACAAAGTCGTCGTGGGCGATCTCGGGAGGCGAAGTCATCAGGGCTGTCTAGGCGTTAAGTTGAGCTCCAACTCCATATAGCCGGCGGCGAGCCAGGTTTCGAGAGCGCGGCGGCCGCGGCGGCTTCAGTTCAAGCTCGCGACGACGGCGAGGCGTCTGACTTTGCCGCTTTGGAAGGCCTGCAGGAATGCATCGTAATCCTTGAACGACACGCAGCCATTGGAATCGCCGTTCGGGCCGAGCATGTAAGGATGGGCAAGAATGCCGGCGCGGCCGAACATCACGCCGGCGCCGACGGGATTGAGGCGGAGCGCCTGCACGCCGTGGAAGGACCCTTCGCGCAGCGTGAGCTCATAGAGGTGGGGCGGCGTCGCGCCACGATCTTTTTCATCGACATGATGGGGATCGTCCAAAAGATCGCCGAGGCCCGAATGCGCCTCCAAGCGGGCGCCGTCGGGCATAATGACAACATGCTGGGTCAGAACATAGACAGCGGTCATTTGGTCGAAGGGACCTGAAGGCGAAACGCCGGGCAAGGAAGGAGCGAATACGGCAGGACGCGGCGGCGGCGACGGCGCCTTGCGAGGCGGCAGTAGAATCTGAGGCTGTGGCTCGGGCAACGGGCCCGGAGGAGGGGCGAGCGCGTCGGCGAGCGTTGAAGGATCGGGCCTTTGGACAGGCGTAGCATCCTGGGCGGGCTGCCGCCGCGCAAAAATCGACGGCAAAGACAAGGGGTTGGCAGGCGCTACCTGCTCAGGAGCCATATTCGGGAGCGTGGGCAGCGCCGCGGTC
>JASLHV010000131.1 GCA_030153205.1 Roseiarcus sp.
TTCGGTCATTTCATCTCTCCTTCGCCAATCTCCCGAAAGCGGCGCGTTTTCCCGGCCGGCGCCCGGGCGAGGCGGAGCCTCAAATCATCATACATGCGGGAATGGCCAATATATAGGCGGCGGCAAAGGAGAAGGCAATTCAATTCTGTGCTCAAATTTTGCAGGAAAAGTACGGAGGCGCGCGCTTCCCAATGGAAGCGTCTTTCTTCCTTTTGGACGGTGAGAGGAGCAAAACAGGCCCCCCGGCCAGGCGGATTAGCGCTCTGATTTTATTAGGGAGAGGCGGCTAGCGATTTCCGGGTTTCACGGGAATATCAATATGTTACGTCTCATCTTCTTTCCCGCGCCGCGAAAATGCACGGATCCCGCCGCCATCGAGCGGATTGAGGATATCAAGACCAACGAAATCCCTCTCATTCTCCGTCACCAGCACACAACTATTTGTTTCCGCGATGGCGGCGATCATCATATCGATGGCGTCACGCGGTCTGCCGCGGCTTTTGCCTTCCGCCATCAAGCGCGCCCAGACCAGCGCGGATTTTTCATCGAAGGGCAAAATGCGGCCTGCGAAGAGAGCCTGCGGCCCATCGGGCCCTGAAAACCATCGTTCCAATTGATCGCGTTTCTTGCCTACTGGCTTTTCCAAAACGCCGCGGCGGATCTCGGCGATGGTTCTTACCGCGTCCCAAACATCCGGTCTCCTGCGTCGCCCAGTCCCGGCACGATATAGCCATGGTCGTTCAGCCGCTCGTCGACCGAGGCGGTCCATATCTCCACCTCGGGATGGGCCTTGTTCAGCCTCTCAACGCCCTCGGGCGCAGCGAGCAGGCAGACGAAGCGGATATCCTTAACGCCGCGGCGCTTCAGCCGGTCAATGGCGGCGATCGCGGAATTTGCGGTCGCTAGCATCGGGTCCATCACGATTACGAGACGGTCCGCGACATCCGCCGGCGCTTTGAAATAATATTCGACCGCCTCGAGCGTCTTGGGGTCGCGATAAAGCCCGATATGAGCAACACGGGCCGAGGGCACCAGCTCAAGCATGCCGTCGAGAAAGCCGACGCCGGCGCGCAGAATCGGCGCGAAGACCAGCTTCTTGCCGGCGATCATCGGCTTCATCGTTTTTTCGAGCGGGGTCTCCACTTCCACCATCTCGATGGGCAGATCGCGCGTCACTTCGTAGCAGAGCAACATGCCGATCTCGTTCATGAGCTGGCGGAAGCCCTTGGTCGAGCGCTGCTTGTCGCGCATCAATGTCAGCTTGTGCTGCACCAGGGGGTGGTCGACGACATGGGCGCCGGACATGAGAACCTCGCCGGATGATCTTAAAGGGGCGTCGCGACTTTAGCGAAAAGACTCCAAGGGCGCAGGGCGCACGACCGATCGTCCCCAGCTTCCGCCTTTTCGTTACGAGAGGGCGTAACAAATTCCATTATTCTTCGCCGCCTCGCCTTTTTTCGAACGCGTAACGCGCCTATGTGAAGCATGTGGTCATTGACCACGGCCCTTCGACAATGTCACTTGCCGAGGTCATGGCGTCTGCTTCCACGGGTACCGCGCAGCGGCAATGGAGTCTGCCTAACCTGCTGACCTACGGTCGGCTGGCCGCGGTGCCGCTCGTCGTCGCGCTTCTGTTCTGGCCTGCCGAATATTGGATGCGGTGGACCGCGCTGGCCATTTTCGTCGCCGCCGCGATCACGGATTTCTTCGACGGCTATCTCGCCCGCGCCTGGTCGCAGCAATCCTCGCTCGGCCGCATGCTCGATCCGATCGCCGATAAATTGCTGGTCGCCGCGACCTTGCTCGTCCTTTCGGCGGATAAGGTTATCGCGGGCTGGTCGCTCTGGGCGGCGATCGTGATTCTCTGCCGCGAAATTCTCGTCTCGGGTCTGCGGGAATTTCTCGCCGAATTGCGCGTGCCGGTGCCGGTTTCGACGATCGCCAAATGGAAGACGACGGTCCAACTGATCGCCATCGGCTTCCTCATCGCCGGTCCCGCCGGCGATGAGATATTGCCAGGGACCACCCGTATCGGCGTCGTGCTTTTATGGGCGGCGGCGATCCTGACGATTTACACCGGTTGGGATTATCTGAAAGCGAGCTACGATCACCTCGCCTCGGAGTGACGTCTCTTTGACGATGAAATGCGTCCGCTCATGAAAGCGCTGTATTTCGCCTGGGTGCGCGAGCGCATCGGCAAAAGCGAGGAGGAGATCGCGCCGCCGCCGAGCGTCGCGACGGTCGACGACCTGATCCTCTGGCTCTCCGGGCGGGACGAAAATTACGCGCATGCTTTTGAAAAGCGAAGCGTCATTCGGGCGGCGATCGATCATGCCCATGTTCGCCACGACGCGAAGATCGCCGACGCGCGGGAGATCGCCTTCTTTCCTCCGATGACCGGCGGCTGAAGATGGGCGAGAGCGCGCTCAAGACGATCATCCGCGTACAAGCGGCTGACATCGACGCCGCGGCGGAGACGGAGGCGCTAAGCCGCGGGCGAAGGGATATCGGCGCTTTGGTGAGTTTCGTCGGGCTCTGCCGAGACGAAGGCGGAACGCTCAGGGCGTTGGAGATCGAACATTACGCCGGGATGGCGGAAGCCGAGATCGCGCGCGTCGCCGCCGAGGCCGCCGCGCGTTGGCCGCTTCTGGGCCTCACGATCGTCCATCGCCATGGACTGATCAAAGCGGGCGAACGCATCGTTCTTGTCGCCGCCGCCGCCGCTCATCGGGCCGAAGCCTTCGCGGCGGCGGATTTTCTCATGGACTATCTCAAGACGCGCGCGCCATTTTGGAAACGCGCTCATCTTGTCGGCGGCTCGACCGGCGACTGGGTCGCCCCGAAACTTGCCGATGACAAGGCAGCGGCGCGCTGGAGCGCCGACGCCTAGTAAAGAGCCCTGTCGTCAGGCCCTCAAAACCATGCGGTAGATGAGCAAGACGACAACGGCGCCGACGACGGCGACGAACAGACTCCAAATATTGAGCCCGGTCACGCCTTCATGTCCGACCAAACTGAACAGAAAGCCGCCCACGACCGCGCCGATGACGCCCAAAACAATGTCGAGCAAAAAGCCTTCGCCGGTTTTGTTGACGATCTTACTGGCGATAAAACCGGCGACGAGGCCGAGAATGATCCAGGCAATAATACCCATAGCGTTTATCCCCTTAATGCTGAGCGATAGACTGACGCCGCGGTTGCGAACGCAAGCCTATCTTTGCGCTTGGACGCCAAATGTCCGCGATGGACGCGGAAAAGGCAAGGCTATACTCTTCGGACGAAGGCCTCAGCCTCTTTTGTTGGATGGAATGTTTGATTTCTCAAGGAGGAAGCCATGGGATTTTTTGACGATGCGCTCAAAGGGGCGGTGCCTGGGGGCAACCTGACGACGCCGATTGCCATCGCGGCCGGCGCCTTGCTGCTTGGCAAGTATTTAAGCAGCGGATCTTCCGCGCCGCCGCAGGGCGGCGCGCCCGTGCCGAGCGCGCCGCAATCCGGCGGGTTGTTCGGCGGACTCAATGATCTTGTATCGAAATTCCAGAACGCCGGTCACGGCGACGTCGTCAATTCCTGGGTTGGCGCTGGGCCCAATCAGCCGATCCAGCCGTCGCAAGTCGGCTCGGCCCTTGGTCAGCAAACGATCAGCGATCTTGCCCGCCAGGCCGGCGTCAGCGAGCAGGAGCTATTGAATCAACTCGCCCAGTCTCTGCCCGGCTTGGTCGACAGGCTGTCGCCGAACGGACGCCTGCCGACGCAAGCAGAACTCGCTGCACAAGGGCATTGAGCGAAGGGCGTGGGCGTACATTTGATAAGGTACGTCGGCGTTGAGACGGCCTCGGCGCGCCCCTCTCCCGCTTGCGGGAGAGGGTAAGCCGCCGGCTTTAAAGTCCGGCGCGTTACTCTCATCCGGCGCTACGCGCCACCTTTTCCCGCAGGCGGGAGAAGGGGGTTTTCGGCGCTTCGCCTTGAAGCGGGCGTACCTGCTTACTCCGCCGCCTGCCTCTCGCTCGCCGCCAACACGGCGAGCGCTTGATCCAAATCTTCGATCAGATCCTCGACGTCTTCGAGGCCGACCGAGAGGCGCACCATGCCGTCGTCGATGCCGAGCGCGGCGCGCTGTTCGGGCTTCAGGCGTTGATGGGTTGTCGTCGCCGGATGGGTAATCAGGCTCTTGGCGTCGCCGAGATTGTTCGAAATGCCGATCACGGAAAGCGCATTAGCGAATTTGAAGGCGGCCGCTTTTCCGCCGTTGACGCCGAACGTCACCAAAGTGCCGCCGCCCTTCATCTGTTTCTTGACCAGCGCGGCCTGCGGATGGTCGGCGCGGCCGGGATAGAGCACGCGCGCAACGCGCGGATGGTCGATGAGGAAATCGGCGATCTTCTCTGCCGAGCGCATCTGCGCGCCCACCCGGATCTGCAGCGTCTCCAGCGACTTCAACATCACCCAGGCGTTGAACGGCGACAGGGAAGGCCCGGTCTGGCGCAGGAAATTATGAATATGCGTGGCGATGAAAGCTTCGCTGGCGAGGATGACGCCGCCGAGGGTACGGCCCTGGCCATCGATGTGCTTTGTCGCGGAATAGACGACGCAATCGGCGCCGAGCTTCAAGGGATGCTGCAACAAAGGCGTCGCGAAGACATTATCGACGACGAGCGTCGCGCCATTCTCATGGACGATCTTCGCCACCGCGGCGATATCGATGATCTCGAGCGTCGGATTGGTCGGGCTTTCGAGAAAGGCGGTTTTGGTGTTAGGCCGCATTGCGGCGCGCCATTGATCGAGATCGGCGCCGTCGACGAGGGTGGCCTCAACGCCGAAGCGCGGCAGCAAATCCTCGACCACGTAGAGACACGAGCCGAAAAGGGCGCGCGCCGCGACAATATGATCGCCCGCCTTGAGCTGGCCCATCAGGGCCGCGGTAACAGCGGCCATACCGGTCGCGGTCGCACGCGCCGCTTCCGCGCCCTCGAGGATCGCCATCCGTTTTTCGAACATGGCGACGGTCGGATTGGAGAAGCGCGAATAGATGAATCCGGGATCGTCGCCCTTGAAGCGCGCCTCGGCCGCCTCCATCGTGTCGTAGAGATAGCCCTGAGTCAGAAACAGGGCTTCCGACGTCTCATCGAAAGCCGAGCGCAACGAGCCGCCATGAACGAGTTGCGTCGCAGGCCGCAGCGTCTTGGGATCGCGGTTCTTTCTCGGGCTCATCAAATACTCCTGTCCGCGCGAAAAGCGCGTGATCGCGACGGGCGAGAGACAGGGCGATTTGGATCAAAAGCCACGGTCTTTTAGCCCTTTGTTTAGCGTGGCGGCAAGCCGACCGGCTCAAATGACCACGTTGTCCAGAGTTTTAACGGGCGAAAGCCTTGGCGTCAATGCGGGGGGAGGGTAACTAGGTTGCCGCTCAGATGGGCCAGCTCCTTTGTCGTCAGGCCCCGCCATGACGGAGGAGAATGGCAAGTAGAGCCCCGTGTCCGAGCCAGCGGTCGGAGGCCGCGACAGACCCATGCACGCGCGCAACGCCGACCCTGAGCTTTTCGACGCCGTCGCGCCGCATGACGACGCCTACTTCCTCGCGCCATACGGCCTCTTTGCGCGTCAGAAGATCAGGGCCATGGTCGGCCGAAAGCTGATCCTCTCGGCAAACACGATCGACGAAAGTCAGTTCCAACCGGCGAGCCTCGATCTCCGTCTCGGCAAGGAAGCCTATCGCGTACGCGCGAGCTTCCTGCCTGGCCGCGGCCGCAGCGTGCTCGAGCAACTCAACAGCCTCAAGCCTGAGCGGATTTCGCTGACCGGCGAAGGCGCGGTGCTGGAGAAGGGCATCGTCTATATCGCGCCTTTGACCGAACGGCTTTGCCTGCTGCCGAGCCTTTCGGGCGCCGCCAATCCGAAAAGCTCGACCGGCCGGCTCGACATTTTCACACGGCTCATCGTCGACGGCGGCGAACTCTTCGACGAAGTGCCGCTCGGCTATGAAGGCCCGCTTTACGCCGAGATATCGCCACGCTCGTTCAGCGTCCGCGTGCGCGAGGGTACGAAGCTCAACCAGCTTCGCTTCCGCAGCCGCAATTCGCAGCACAAGGATTTTCTCGATTTCGCGCTCTCAGACAAGGAGCTTCGCGCCCGTCACGCGGAAGCCGCACTGGTCGACGACGAACTCGATATCCGCGAGGGTTTGATCCTTCGTGTCGGCCTCGAAGGGTCGCCGGGCCAGGTCGTCGGCTATCGCGCGATCAAGAATAGCGAGGTCATCGACGTCGATCGGCCCGGCGCTTACGCGGCGTCCGAATTCTGGGAGCCGATCCATGCGCGGCGCGACAAGAGGCTGATCCTCGATCCCGACGAATTCTATATCCTCGCCTCGCGCGAGCGCGTGCAAATCCCACCGGACCTCGCCGCCGAAATGGCCCCGATCGATCCGGCGATCGGCGAGTTCCGCGTCCATTACGCCGGCTTTTTCGATCCCGGCTTCGGCTATAGCCCCGATGGCCGGCCGACCGCCCGCGCCGTGCTCGAAGTACGAAGCCGCGACGTCCCCTTCCTCCTTGAGGACGGCCAGCCCGTCGGTCGCCTCGTCTTCGAAAAACTCGCCGACCGGGCCGACGCGCTTTACGGCTCAACCGACGTGTCGAACTACCAAGGGCAGGGTCTGAAACTGTCGAAGCATTTTCGCCCGTTCGGCGAGGGGTGAGGTACGGACTCGACGCGCGTTCCGTCATTGCGAGGAGCGAAGCGATGGAGCAATCCATCCGGCTTTGCAATCGCGGCGCCCGAATGGTTTGCTCCGCTTCGCTGACAATGACGGGGAGGGGTTACTCCCTTACCGGAATCCAAATTTCAACGTGTCCGACCGCGACCGCGGGATCGAAGGCCTCGTCGTAACATTCAAAAGAGGCGGCGGGCATTGGCGCACAGCCTGATTTCGGCAGCCACTTGTCGAAAATGTTCATCCAGGTCGAACTGATCGTCGATACATGACCGGTATGAGCGAAGACGGCGTAGCGATGCGGCGCGATCGTCAATTGCGTCAGCTCCGTCGGCAGTCCGTCGAAGCTGGCGACTTCGACGCCGGCGCAATAATCGAGATTGCCCTTGTCGTCCGTATTGGTGCAAACGCCGTACGACTTGCGATCGACCTGTCCCGGCGTTTGGCCGAAATATTTCGGGCCCCAGCGCATCCATAAGGCTGGGATTTGATCGCGATTGTGATTGCCGAAGCGGCCGCTCAAGCCGGCGATCAGCATTTTTCTCCCGTTTTCGAAACGCGGCGTCAGGCCGCTGTCGGAATTTCCTGTCGTCTCAGTCATCACGCTCTCCCGTCAAAGAAGCTTTGGCTTGTTGGCCTCTGAAATCGATGCAGACCCGCTAACCAATCCATCCTCTGTCCCGGAGGACCGGGGCTCTGTATTGTCGCGCCACGCTTACGAGGAAAGGATTTGAAATGGACGCCGCCGAACTTCGCGCGATGCAGGCGCCGATTAAGGAGCGCTACAAGGCCAATCCCAAGGCGGGCCTTGTCACGCTCAAAGCGAAAGGCGCGCTCGACGATACGAATATCGCCTGCAAGGTCGAGACCGGCCGCGCCCTCGCCGTGGCCGGCCTGCACCCGGCGACGGGCGGATCCGGCATGGAGCTTTGCTCCGGCGACATGCTGCTCGAAGCTCTGGTCGCCTGCGCCGGCGTGACTTTGAAGGCGGTCGCAACCGCGTTGGAGATTCCGCTGAAATCGGGCGCGGTCTCCGCCGAGGGCGATCTCGATTTTCGCGGCACGCTCGGCGTCGCCAAGGATGCGCCGGTCGGCTTT
>JASLHV010000211.1 GCA_030153205.1 Roseiarcus sp.
CGCGGTCGGTTCAGAGTGACGCGACTTGTGAAACGCTCTTTAATTGCCCGATAGCCGACTTCCATATCGGCCAACAAAACTTCGACGCCGTCGTCCGTCAACGTTCTATGGCGGACTTTCAAAGATTTGCAGAGGGGGACGAAGCTTGGATAGCGCTCGACGTCAGCGACGAGCGCAAACATCTCGGCGGCGGAATGGCGCACGCGGCGCGTTGTTCTGAACGAGGGCATTAACCTCACGCCGGCGTATCCGCCGCCTTCAGCCGATCCGACGATCCCGCTCAATCACGGGTTGAACGCCATATAGGCGTAGAGCGCGGCGAAAAGAATCGCGGAAATCACTGTCGTCCACAAAGCTTTCCGAACCAACATAGGCGCGACCGGGGCGCCGGGGTCGGCCCCGGACGGTAAACTCTGTGCGACGCCGGCCTCGTGCTGCGACTTCACGCCGAATGGCAGGACCGCGAACAGGACAATCCACCAGATCGTAAAATAGGTCGCGATCGCCATTGGCGTCGACATCGCTCGTCAGGTCCTTTTCGCGGCCATAGCCGCGAGCCTCAAGGCTTGCTCGGCTCGGCCGGCGTCGTAGGAGCGGGCGCGGAACTTGGCGCCGTGGGCGCCTCGTTTTTCTGGTTTTCCATATTCTTGAGCTGGTCCAGCAGATTGCCGGACGGAGCAGGCGTTTTGCTGGCCGGCGCGCTGGTCGTCGAAGGCGCGGCGCTATCCAAAATAGAGCGCGGCGTGCGGCTCCAGCCGGCCAAGATCGACATGATCAGCGACGTTGCGAAAAAGAGAGTGGCGAGAATGGCGGTCGCTCGCGACAAAGCGTTGGCTTGCCCCCTGCCCGTCATAAACCCGCCCCCGCCGCCAATGCCCAGCGCGCCGCCTTCCGAACGCTGCAGTAAGACGACCGCGACCAGCGCGATGACCACCAAAAGGTGAATGACGATCAAGAAACCTTGCATTGCCTTGTCCTGAAACGCGGTCGTGTGCTTGCCGCCGCCTTTAAGTCGGGCGGCTCCTAGCACGGCGCAAGAGGCCAGTCCATTTCTGCGACGATAGGCCTCGCTACGAGGACTAATTGGCGCAGGCGATGATCAGTGGGCTCGTCTTGAGGAAGTCCGGCACATTCTTTCGCATGAATACCCCGGTCCGCTGGCCGTCGGCCACATTTTCCGGAAACCACGGCTCCATGCACATGACCGTGGTGGTATCGCCGTTTTGCTGCTGATCGAAGCAAACGTTCATGTGAAAACCGATGACTCCGGGCCCTGGCAGAAACTTCTGCCACACGACGATGTTCGGCGCCAAAGTAAGCGGCAACAAACCGCTGATGTCGCGCATTTGAGCGATTTGATCGATCTCAAAGCGGGCCGCCTGCATGTTGAACCGAGGCGTCGGAACGATTTTATTCATAAAGTCGTCGGCCGAGACCGTGCCGGAATCGGATTGGGACGCAAGATAGTTGAATTCGACGAGCAGGTCATTTTGCGTGGACGGCTGCCGAGAATTCGCCGTCAACCACCAGCTCAGGCAAGCGGCCCAGCAACTGAAATTATCGTTCTGCCCGATCGGCGGAAATGACGTGTAGTCGACCATGGTTCTCCCTCCAGCTCATGGTCTATTGTATATTTGGACGACCACATAGAGGCGGAACAAAAAAACTTCAGAGGCGACAGAAATGGTCGAGACAATCCTTCAATGGATCGCCCTACATCCGATCGAGACGGGCCTTATCGCGATTATCGTGCTTTTATTCCTGCGCTCGATACGCGTCGCCAATCAATATCAACGCGCGGTCGTTTTCTTTCTCGGCGCTTACAGCCGCACCGCCGGCCCCGGTCTTTACCTCCTTCTTCCCCTTATCGAGTGGCAAGTTGTGCAGGATCTGCGCGTCGTTACACATGGAATGGAGCAGCAAGAGACGATCACACGCGACAATGTGCCGATCAAGATCAACGCAGTCATCTGGCGGCGTATCGTCAACCCAGCCAAGGCAGTGATCGAAGTCAGAGATGTCGGCGACGCGGTGCTGCAAGTGGCGGTCACGGCTCTGCGGAAAGAAATCGGCCGCCATTCGCTCGACGACGTGTTGCGTGAGCAGGACGCGATCTCTGTCGCGCTTCAAGCCGCCATGGACCAAGCGACCGAACCATGGGGCGTCAAGGTCGAGCGGGTCGAGATGAAGAACATAGAAATCCCGCCGAGCATGCAGCGCGCCATGGCGCAAGAGGCGGAAGCTTTGCGCGAAAAGCGCGCCCGCATCATCAAAGCCGAAGCCGAACTCAGCGCCGCCGAGAAACTGCGCGACGCGGCCGCGGTGATCATGCAAGTGCCCGCCGGCCTCGAACTGCGCCGCATGCAAATGCTGACCGAAGTCGGCGCAGAGCAGAACACGATGACGATCGTCATGATGCCGAGCGAGTTCGTGGAGCTGGCGCGAAGTCTGAGCGAAGCGGCGAAGAAGGGATGAAGACCGGAGAAGCATGCGGACGGCGCGGTCTTAAGCGCGGCGCCAAGTCCCGCTCTTCCCGCGCAGCGAAGCAAAACGGGTGAGGTACGGTGAGAGGCTGCCGTTCAGCTTCGACGCTTGAGTTCTACTTTCCGAGCCCAGCACCGTACCTCCGCCCGCTAAAGCGGTAAGAGAACCCCTTGGCATTGCGGACAATGAAGAGACGTTAGCGGACGCTCTTTCTTCTTCCCGCGATAGGCCTTATGCTCGCGCCTAACAGAAAGCCTTGGCGTCAAGCTTGGGGGGGGAACCATGACGGACAGCGTTAAATACACGCTCGGCGAAGAGCGCATTCCGAAGTCCTGGTACAATATCGCGGCCGATCTCCCCGTGCCGCCGCCCGTCCTGCATCCCGGCACCGGCAAGCCGGTCGGCCCCGACGATCTCGCTCCGCTTTTTCCGATGGCCTTGATCGGCCAGGAGGTCTCTACCGAACGCGCGGTCGAAATCCCTGATCCTATTCGCGATATCTATCGGATGTGGCGCCCGACGCCGCTCTTTCGAGCGCGGCGGCTCGAAAAGCAGCTCGGCACCAGCGCTCGCATTTTTTACAAATACGAAGGCGTGAGCCCGGCCGGCAGCCATAAGCCGAATACCGCGGTCGCTCAGGCCTACTACAACAAAGCCGAGGGCGTTACGAAGCTCTCGACGGAGACCGGCGCCGGACAATGGGGCTCGTCCCTCGCCTTCGCAGGATCGCTCTTCGGCCTCGAAGTCAAAGTCTACATGGTCAAGGTTTCCTACAATCAGAAACCCTATCGCCGGGCGCTGATGGAGACCTATGGCGCCACCTGCGTGCCGAGCCCAAGCAACGAGACCAACGCCGGGCGAACGATCCTCGCCGCGACGCCGGACTCGCCCGGCAGCCTCGGCATTGCAATTTCAGAAGCGGTTGAAGTCGCCGCCACAAACGCGGATACGAAATACGCGCTCGGCAGCGTGCTCAATCATGTGCTGCTGCACCAGACGGTGATCGGCCAGGAGGCGATCGAGCAAATGCAGATGGCCGACGCTTATCCCGACGTTGTCATCGGCTGTGCCGGCGGCGGTTCGAATTTCGCCGGCATCGCCTTTCCGTTCATCGGCGAGAATATCCGCAACAAACGCAAGACGCGGATCGTCGCGGTCGAACCAGCCGCCTGCCCTTCCCTGACGCGCGGCCGTTACGCCTATGACTTCGGCGACACGGGTCACCTGACGCCGCTCGTCAAAATGCATACGCTTGGGTCGACTTTCATTCCGCCCGGTTTCCATGCCGGCGGCCTGCGCTATCACGGCATGGCGCCCCTGGTCAGCCATTGCAAGGAGCTCGGCCTCATCGAAGCGCGCGCCTATCACCAGACGCCTTGTTTTGAGGCCGGCGTGACTTTCGCGCGCACGGAAGGAATCGTACCAGCGCCCGAGTCGACCCACGCCGTCAAAGCAGCGATCGACGAAGCCGTAAAGGCGCGGGATGAAGGAACGTCGCCGGCGATCCTGTTCAATCTTTCCGGCCACGGGCATTTCGATATGCAGGCCTATATGGACTATTTCGCCGGCAAGCTTCAGGACCAGGATTACGACGACGCGGCGTTGCAAGCCGCGCTGGCGCAATTGCCCGCGGCGGCGGCGTAACAAAGGATCAAGTTCCACCGAAACTATACGCAGGGCTCAGTCAACCATTCTCGCAGTTGGCTCCCGCAGGCTGTCCGGAGTAAATCGGCAGCCTGCGGATAGCGGCAGGCACGGACGGCATGACGAACGTCAACGAGAAGCTCCTGGACGAACGCTTGTCTCGGCTTGAGGCTGCGCGCCGATGGAGCCCACGCGTACTGTCAAAACTCGAAAGCCATATTAGGTCGGCAGACGATGAGGCTCTTTTCCGCATCAATGCGTTGAGCTTTGCGAGGGACAAAGCAATTGCCGAAGAAGAGGCGATCGAGCTATTCCTGCATGCCTGCGTGGCCTCCCTTTTCGTTATGGATTGGCTATTACTCTGCCCGAAATGCTCTTGCGTCGTCGATAGTTTCCGCAGCCTCAAAAGTGTCAATAATCGTTACCATTGCGGACTTTGCCTAGGCGAGTTCGAGTCCGTACTCGACGAATATATCGCTGTCGGTTTCACCCTCAGCGCCGAGGTTCGGCCGCTCGCCTTTCATAGGCCGGAGAGCCTCAGCGCGTGGGATTATTTCTTCGCCTACAAGGGGCGGCCCGAAGGCCGCGCGCCAAACGGCGCTCCTTTCATCGAATTTCAGAAATCCTCTGCGCGCACCGTGACCTTTCTACCACCCGGAGAAACGACGACCGTTGAATTAGAGGCCGAGTCCGGGACCGTTTTTGCGGCATGCCACGAAGGAGGCGTCGGAATTCTTTATCACATTGTCGGAGCGCCCTCCTGCCAACCACAGGCCTTTTCGCTCGAAGTCGATGAGAAAGTTTTGAACCATGAAGAGCGCCTGATCGCGCCCGGCCGCATATCCTTCGCTATCGCAAATCATCGAAAAGAGCGTGGTGCGCTTTGCCTTTGTGTTCTGCCGCCGGGCGCTCGGCCTGGCGGTCTTCCGCTCAGCTTTGATCCATTCTTGTCTGGCCAACGCCTGGTGACGAATCATATCTTTCGCGATCTCTTTCGTTCGGAGTCGGTTCGTTCACGCGAGGGGCTCGGTGTGCGCGACGTGACCGTGCTTTTCACCGACCTGAAAGATTCGACGGTCCTTTACGACCACGTCGGCGACCTTAACGCTTTCGCGCTAGTACAACGTCATTTCGACCGTCTTCTAGACGTCGTCGTTCGCAATCATGGCGCAGTTGTCAAGACGATCGGTGACGCTGTTATGGCGGCCTTTCGTGAACCCGTCGAAGCCGTTCGGGCCGCGCTCGAGATGCGCGCCGACATAGCCAGTCTCAATGAGCCTGGGCGCTTATTGATCCTCAAGATCGGCATCCATCGTGGACCTGCAATCGTCGTCACGCTCAACGACCGGCTCGACTATTTCGGACAGACGATCAACATTGCGTCTCGAATTCAAAATCTCGCCGACGCAAACGAAATCTATCTTTCAGGTGACGTGTGGGAGGCCTCGGGCGTAAAAAGTCTTCTCGCCGTCCATCAGATCCAAGGTCGGTCCTCTCCGCTCAAGGGCGTTCAAGCCGACATGACGGTTTATCGCGTCTCAGCGTCTTAAACGTTGTCGCGATGGCCCTCCTCTATTCACGGCACGTTCCTGTCGAAGGTCTCGGCTATGTCGACGGGCGCCTTGCTCACGACGTGAATATGATTTGAATAAGCGACCGCGGTCCGCGGCGGCCCGTTCGAATGAAAGCTTTGGGAGCGCCATGCGCATCGAACCTGTCTTCCTCTTCGACCTCGACGGCACGCTTGTCGACAGCGTTTACCAACACGTCCTCGCCTGGAAAGAGGCGCTGGATGCAGAAGGGATCGAACTCTCGGTCTGGCGCATTCATCGTAAGGTCGGCATGAGCGGCGGCCTCTTCATGAACCAGCTCCTGCGCGAAACAGCCACCGACATCAGCATGGAGCGTATGGAGAGGTTGCGTCTTGGTCACTTGGCGGCTTATCGACGCTACGCCGATCAAATCCGTCCCCTCCCTGGCGCCAAGGAGCTTTTGAACTGGCTCACGGACGCGAATATCCCTTGGGCGATCGCGACCAGCGGCAGAATGGAGACCGCCGCCGTCAACCTCGCTGCGCTCGACGTCGACCCGGCGAAGATTCCCGTCGTTACCCGCGACCAGGTCAAATACGCAAAGCCTGATCCTGATCTGTTTCTCGCGGCCGCGGCGAGGCTCAATGCTCCGATCGAAGAAGCTTTCGTCGTCGGCGACAGCATCTGGGACATGCTCGCCGCGCAGCGATGTCGAGCGCTCGGCGTTGGTCTCCTCAGCGGCGGCTATGGGCTCGACGAATTGCAGCAGTCCGGCGCGTTTCGAGTCTATGAGGATCCCGCCGACATGTTGCGTCATATCGACGAGGTTGGCGGCCGACGCTAAAGCCCGCCCGTGTGATCAAGCGCAATTTCGTGATGAACAATTGCCGCCGCCGACGTTAAAGTGCTGGCGGGTCAACGCGGCGTCTTCAAGGAATTGTCTATGCCTTATGAACTGTACTACTGGCCAAACATCCAAGGCCGCGGCGAGTTCGTGCGTCTTGCGCTCGAGGAAGCTGGCGAAGACTATGTCGACGTGGCTCGGTCGGGCGACGCCGGCATGGCCGAGATGATGAAAATCTTGAAAGACGACACGCATTCCCCGTTTGCGCCGCCATTCCTCAAAGACGGCGATATCCTGATCTCGCATGTCGCGAATATTTTATTGTACCTAGGCCCCAAGCTTCATCTCGCGCCAAGGAGTGAGAAGACCAGTTTTTTTGCTCACGGTCTACAATTGACGATCACGGACTTTGTCGCCGAAGCTCACGACGTTCACCACCCGATTTCAACGGAGCTCTATTACGAGGACCAGATCGAGGAAGCCAAGGCCCGGTCTCAATACTTCATCAAGCTCCGTATACCAAAATTCCTAGCTTATTTCGAAAGCATTTTGATGGACAATTCGGAGAGCCGCGAATTCGCAATTGGCGTCCGTCTCACCTATGTCGATCTTTCGCTGTTTCAGGTGATCGAAGGTCTCCACTACGCTTTTCCCCGCGCCCTCAAGACTTTTGCGAGCAAATACCCGGCCCTTGACCGCTTGCGCGACAAAGTGCGCGAACGTCCGAACATAGCGCGCTATCTGGAGTCGGAGCGGCGCATACCCTTCAACGAGTCCGGAGTTTTTCGACATTATCCGGAATTGGACAAGGCTCCACGTTCAAAGTGACAATTTGACCGCCTTTCCCCGTCAGCGTGGTTTCAAAAGATGTCATGGAAAGCTCCTTGCGGCGACTCTACAATCCACAGATAGAGCGCCCGGGAATAAACGGAACTTCCAAACTTCGCGCGGCAGCCTTCCATTTTGATGTCGTCGCGACAGCCCAATGAGCCGAGCCGTCGCATCGAGGCGCAAGCAGGGGAGATTCGACATGACCGAACTGAGCAATCGCGTGGCCCTCGTCACAGGCGCATCCCGCGGCATTGGGCGCGCGATCGCCCTCGCTCTGGGCAAAGCCGGCGCCGCCGTCGCTGTAAATTATCGAGAGCGTGGCGAGCAGGCCGCCCATGTTGTTGAGGGGATCCACAAGGCCGGGGGTCGCGCAATGGCTGTGGGCGCGGATGTGACCGATGGGTCGGCCGTACGAAGCATGGTTTACGAGGTCGAAGAGCGCCTTGGGCCAATTGACATCCTCGTAAACAATGCCGGCGTTGGCGCGCTTCACGGCCTGGATATCACGGAAGAGGATTTCGATCGTACCATCGCCGTCAATCTCAAGTCGGCCTTTCTTTGCATCCAGGCGGTTCTTCCTGGCATGCGCGCGCGGCGTTGGGGGCGGATCGTCAACCTCTCTTCAATTGCCGCGCGAAGCGTTGGCGGCGTCAGCGTCGCATATAACGCCTCTAAGGCAGGGCTCGAAGGCTTGACGCGCGGCTATGCCGCTCGCCTTGCGGCCGAAGGCGTCACGGTCAATGCGGTTGCCCCCGGTTTGATTGACACAGATATGGCCCAACCGCTGATCGAGGCGGGCTTTGTCTCCCGCATACCGGTCGGCCGCCTAGGCAGCGGCGATGAGATCGCGCAGGTGGTCCTATTGTTGATCGGCAATGCTTTCATGACCGGCCAGACCGTCGCGGCGAATGGGGGCGGTTTGTTCTATTGAGCGCGGTCGAATCCTTTAGTTCACCGCGTAGACGTCCTGCGGCGCGGAGATGCCGGCCAGCGTATGGGCGCCGAGCGGTCGTAGCCCTTCCGGGCAAGCACGAGCGAAAGCCGCCGACGCCACCACAGTCTCGCCGAGCTTTGCAGCGACTTTCTCGATGCGCGCGGCGAGATTGACCGCCGGACCGATGCAGGTGAAGTCGAGCCTGCCGCCGCCGCCGATATTGCCGAACAAGACCTCGCCGACATGGAGCGCCAGGCCGAAACGTACGTTCGGCAGTTTCGCCACCGCGACGCGGGCCTCTCGCGCGGCCTCCAACGCGCGGGCGCAAACAGCTTGCGTCTCTTCTTCTGGCGTCGGAAATACCGCGAGCAACCCGTCGCCCATATATTTCAGTACTTCGCCGCCAAAGCGCGTGATCGCAGGCGTCTGGCAATCGAAATAATCATTGAGCAAGGCGACGACCTCCCGCGCCGGAATCCGGTCGGACAGCGCAGTGAAGCCGCGCATGTCGGAATACCAGATCACGGCTTGAATGTTTTCAGCATGACCGCGGCGTATCTTGCCTGCCAAAATGCGGGCCCCTGCCTGTCGTCCTACATAGGCGTCGAGCAAATTGTCAGCGGTCCGGCGCAAAGCGCGTATCTCTGCGACGCGGGCAAGCGCCCGAACCACGGCTGCGAGCGTAACCCGCGCTGCCTCACTGAACCCTCCCGGCGCGCGCGTCGTCCAAGTCGCGACATGTAAGCTGCCGTCGGTGAAGCGCATGGGAAAGGCGAGATAATCGGTCGCCCCTTGCGCCTGCTGACTGACCAATATCTCCATGTCTGCGGCGCTGGCTGCGTCTGGAAGCCGCCGACGGAACGGCTCTCCGGAAAGAAGAACCGCATTGACAGGGCTAATGTGATAGGTCGCCGTGTCCAGCGTCGAATAGGGCGCATCGTCGACCGCCGTCTTCTCACCCTCTCGCCAAAGAAATCGCCTGCCCATGATTTCGGGATGCAAAGTACGAACAAAGACGGCAGAGCGCCAAAGCGGTACGCCGGCTTGAACGAGTTGCTCGCAAAGTTGCGTCAAGACGACATCCGACGTGGGCGCTGAAAGCGCGCCGTCGATCAACCAGTCGACGATCTTTTGTGCGTTGATCTCAGCCTCGAGCGCAGCGCTCTTCATTAAAATCCTCGCATTTTTGCCTCAATTTTTGAACGCCTCTACGCTTGACTTCCAAAACCATCGGATCAAACTGCCTGCAGCGTTGAGCGGCACGCCGCACAGCGTGAGCGTCGAACTCTAGCGTGGAGGTTTCGATGGCGCCACCGGGTAAGCTTGCCGCGACAATCGTGCGGGTATTCGGACGGACCCCTGCGTAGCGGCTATTCACGGACGACGTCGCCGGGAGAGAGCCGGTTTCTGTCGCCTATCGTTGGCGAAGCTTTCTGCTTAAGGACATAAGGCTCCTCCCCGGCGTCGATCAATTAAGGCGTGTCGCTGAAAGCGAGCGTAGTTAGTTTATTAGCGATCGCACATTTTTCGGCTATTCCGAGGTACGTTACCGTCACCTCGGCTTTTATGCTCGAACAATGTATATGCTCTCCGGTCACTGTGACCGCACGCGGCGGCGCCGACAGCTTTCTTATTTCGTTGAGAACGCGTGTGCGCCGGCGGCGCGTTATCGAGATCGCTCATGAAGCCCCCACGACGGAGAAACGCTGCTTCTCGCGTCGCGCTCCGTCTTATGCTTCACTATCGCCCAAGCGACCTACGCTACCGAGTTGGCGCGCACCGCCCCGTCCCTCCTGCAGAAGGCTCCGGAGATCCCGATGTGCCGTAATATCCGAACCCTGTTTAATTTCGAGCCGCCGGCGAGCGACGAGGAAATTCGCGCTTCGGCCTTGCAGTTCGTTCGCAAGCTCAGCGGCTTTGCGCATCCGTCAAAGGCCAACCAGGACGCTTTCGACCGCGCCGTCGACGAAGTCACGGAGGTCGCCACGCGCCTGTTGAACTCTCTACAGACCTCCGCCCCGACACGCGACCGCGAGGAGGAAGCCGCCAAGGCGAAAGAGCGCTCGCGGCAGAGATTCGCGACCGATCACACGCATTAAGCGCGATCATTCCGTCTTGTAGACGCCGGCTATTCCAAGAAAATCCGCCGCCTTGAGGCTGGCGCCGCCCACAAGCGCGCCGTCGACGTTGGCGAGACTGAGCAGCTCCGGGGCATTGGCCGGTTTGACCGAGCCGCCATAAAGGATTCGGACCTTTGCGCCAGCGGGTCCGTAAATTTCGCCGAGCAGGATGCGGATCGCCGCATGCATTTCGGCGACGTCGGCCGCGGTCGGCGTCAGCCCGGTGCCGATCGCCCAAACGGGCTCGTAAGCGACCACAATACGGTTCGGATCCGCCTCCGGCGGCAGAGAGCCTTTGACTTGGCCGCCTGTTACGGCGAGCGCCCCGCCCGCCTCGCGTTCGGCCCGCGTCTCGCCGACGCAGACAATCGCGCTCAAGCCGGCGGCCAGCCCCGCCTCGGCCTTGGCGCGCGCTATGGCGTCGGTTTCGCCATGGTCGGCGCGCCGCTCGGAATGGCCGACGATGACATAGGAAGCGCCGGCGTCCGCCAGCATCGTGGCGGCGATATCGCCGGTATGCGCGCCGAATCCGTTGGGGTGGCAATCCTGGGCGCCGAGCGCAATCGGGCCGTTAGCGAGAATCGCCGCGGCTTGGCTGAGAAGCGTCGCGGGCGGACAGACCGCCAATTCGGCGGTTCCGGCGGCGCCCGCCTCGGCCCCTTTACGCATGGCGGCGATCTCGGCGAGCGAGGCTTTCAGACCGTTCATTTTCCAATTACCGGCCACAAGGGGCCGCACGCCAGGAGTCATTTCGAGCCTCATTGGAATCGTCGCTGCGCGATTAGCATCCTGTCGCCGCTATGCAAAGCGCCCCAGCGCCGCTAGATAGGGCCCAATTTTGGGCCTTTGGCCTGTTGACCGAGGTTAATGACGAGCCATGCTCGAATATCTGCGCACCGCCTCCCAAGGCATTGTCGGCCGGCTGATCATGACGATCGTCCTTTGCGTTATTGTCTTCAGCTTCGCGCTTTGGGGTACCGGCGATGCGTTCCGTGGCTACGGCAGCAACAAGGTCGCGTCGGTCGGCGGAACCTCGATCTCGCCGGACGAATTTCGTTTCGCTTATCAGAACACGCTTCAGCAATATCAGCGTCAACTCAAGGCGCCGATCACCAACGCTCAGGCCCACGCCATGGGGCTGGACACGCAGATCCTCAGTCGCATGCTCGCGGACGCGACCCTCGATGAGCGCGCCCATTCGCTCGGCCTCGGTATTTCCGATGAGGAGATCGCCAAGGCGATCCGCACCTCGCCGAGCTTCCAAGGCCCGACCGGCCAGTTCGACCGCGACCGCTTCAATGAAGCCTTGCGCGATTCCGGCTTGAGCGAACGCGGCTTTTTCGTCGACCAGCAAAAGCGGTTCTTGCGTCAGCAGATCGGCGTCTCTTTGGTCGGCGGCCTGAAGGCCCCGAAGGCGCTTGTCGAGGCCTTGGCTCATTTCGACAGCGAGACGCGCTCGATCGATTACGTGACCCTGCCGACCAGCGCCGCCGGCGACATTCCAGCGCCCTCGCCGGATCAATTGCAGAGTTTCTTCAACGATCGCAAAGCGAGTTTCCGCGCGCCGGAATATCGTGCGATCAATATCCTTGCCGTCACGCCGACGACGGTCGCCAAGCCCGAAGAGGTGAGCGACGCCGACGCGCATGCGCTTTACGACCGCGTCAAGGACGAACGTTTCGGCGTACCGGAGAAGCGCTCGGTTCAGCAGCTCATCTTCGCCAATGAAGCCGACGCGAGCGCTGTCGCGGGCAAGATCAAGGCCGGCGCATCGTTCGACGATGTCGCCAAGGCAGGCGATCTCGGCGGCAAGCTGGTCGATCTCGGCGACACGACCAAGTCGGGAATCTTCGACAAAGCCGTGGCTGACGCCGCCTTTGCGCTTGCCGAAGGCGGCGTCAGCGACGTCGTCAAAGGTCAGTTCGGATCGGTGATCGTCCATGTATCCAAAGTGACGGCCGGCGCGATCAAACCTTTCGAGGACGTCGCCGGCGACCTCAAAAAAGAACTCGCGAGCGACCGCGCCGCGGATCAAGTCTTGTCGATCCACGACAAGATCGAGGATGCGCGCGCCTCCGGAAAGACGTTGACCGAAGCAGCCAAGGCCGCGGGATTCGACATTCGCGCGATCCCGGCTGTGGACGCGCAGGGCCTCGATAAGAGTGGCGCGGCAATTCCCGACCTCGCGGAAAAAGACTCGCTGCTGCGCGCCGTCTTCGCCTCCGATGTCGGCGTCGACGACCAGCCTGTATCGACCCGCGATCGCGGCTTCGTCTGGTTCGAGGTCGCGAAAGTCGAGCCCGCCCGCGACCGTACGCTCGAAGAGGTCAAAGACCAGGTCGCCAAGCAATGGCGCGACGACGAAATCGCAAAAGCGCTCTCGACCAAGGCCGCCGACATGGTGATCAAGCTCGACGGCGGCGCGACTTTGGCCTCGCTCGCCGAAGCCGACAAGCTCGAGGTGAAGAGCGCCGCCGACATTCGCCGCCGCGGCGGCGCGGGTCTTGCCGAGAATGTCATTACGCCGATTTTCAACGCGCCGCCGAACGGCGCCGGCTCGGCGAGCGTCGGCGACGGCAAGCTCGTCTTCAAAGTCACGGCCGATACGATCCCGCCTGTCGATTTCTCGAGCGACGCGACCAAGCAAATCCAGCAGCGCGCCGATCAAGGCGTTACGACCGATCTTTTCAGCGAATATATTTCCGCCCTGCAACGCGAACTCGGCGTGAGCATCAACGAATCCGCATTGCAGGCGGCGGCGGGCGGCTGAGCGATGATCGCGGGACAAGAATACGACGAATTCGCGCGCCGCTATGAAGTCGGCCGCGCCAGCGTCGCGGTCGCGACTTTGGTCGCCGATCTGGAGACGCCCGTCTCGGCCTTCCTGAAACTTTCCGCGGGGCGCGCCGGCAACGTCTTCCTCCTGGAATCCGTCGAAGGCGGCTCGCAGCGCGGCCGCTATTCCATGATCGGCCTCGATCCCGACGTCATCTGGCGCGCCAGCGGCGAGACCTGCGCAATCAATCGCCGCGCGCTTGTCGATCGCGACGCCTTCACGCCTTGCGACGCCAAACCCTTGGAGGCTTTGCGCGCCCTTCTCGCCGAATCGCGTATCGACGTACCGCCGGGCCTGCCGCCGATGGCCGCCGGCATTTTCGGCTATCTCGGCTATGACATGGTGCGCCAGATGGAGCGATTGGCGCCCGCCAAACCCGACCCGATCGGCGTGCCCGATGCGCTCCTCATCCGTCCGACCGTCATGGTCGTCTTCGACAGCGTACGGGACGAGATTTCCGTCGTGACGCCGATCCGTCCGGCGCCGGGCGTCGCCGCGCGCGCCGCCTATGAGAGCGCACAGACGCGATTGGACGCGATCGTCGCCGTGCTCGAAGGGCCGTTGTCCCATGCCGCGCCGGCCGCCGATCCCTCGCTGATGGCGAGCGAAGCGCAGTCCAATACGACCGAGGCGGAATTCCACGCCATGGTCGAGAAGGCGAAGGAATACATCGTCGCCGGCGACATATTCCAAGTGGTGCTGTCGCAGCGCTACACCAGCAAGTTCGACCTGCCGGCCTTCTCGCTCTATCGCGCTTTGCGTCGCGTCAATCCGTCGCC
>JASLHV010000232.1 GCA_030153205.1 Roseiarcus sp.
TGTGGAAGCCTCGGAATTTTCGGTCGATGGCGGCAAATAGGCCTAGTTGAATTCTTCCGGGATGATGGGAAGCGGCAGAACGCCGACGCCTTCCTCGACCAAGGCCCGCGCTTCGTCGGCCGTCGCCTGGCCGCGAATCGACCGCTGCGGGGCGTCGCCGGCATGGATGGCGCGCGCTTCTTCCGGAAAGCGCGAGCCGACGTCGTCCGTCTTGGCCATGATCTCCTGGCGCAGCGCCTTGGCCATTTCGCGCAAGCGCTGATGCTTCTCATCAACGAGAGCGACATTGGCGGGCGCCGCAGGCTCTGGAGCGGCAGCCTTGTCAGCCTTTTTGGCCCCGACGACGGCCGGCGCCATCAAAGCCTTGAAGACGCGGGAGGAATTGCATTCGGGACAAGCCACGAGCCCGCGCTTGGCGAGCCGATCGAAGGCGGCGCTATCGGGGAACCAACTCTCGAAAGAATGATCCTTCTCGCAGTTCAGCGAATATTTGATCATCGCTCAGCCTGCCAGAAGCGGATCGAGCTGGCCCGCCGCTTCCAAAGCATGAAGGTCGTCGCTGCCGCCGATATGGCGGTCGCCGATGAAAATCTGCGGCACGGTGCGCCGGCCGTTGGCCCGCTGCATCATCGCCGCCCGCGCCTCAGGATCGCCGTCGACCCCGATCTCGGTATAGGACGCGTTTTTCTTGCGCAGCAACGCTTTGGCCGCCATGCAATAGGGGCAGGTCTCGGTGGTGTAGATGGTGATCGGAGGCATTTTCTTCGGTCGTATAAGCAGGTCGGCCCGTTCTAACATAGAACAGGCCGCCGCCCCTCATATAGGATGTCATGCGTCTGTCACAACCCGAGCGAAAACCAGGACATCGACATTGGCGGCGCCTGCGCGCAGCAAAGCGCGTGCCGCGGCATTGACCGTCGCGCTGGAAGTGAGGACGTCGTCGACCAGCACAACGCGCCGCCCCCTGAGACGCGGCTCGGCCTTGGCGGACACGCGAAAAGCGCCTTGAACATTGTCGGCGCGTTGCGCCCGGCTGAGCCCGACCTGAGCTTTCGTCGCCTTGACGCGGGCGAGCAAGGTCGGATCGCAAGGCTTGCCCGTCTCCTGCCCAATAGCGGCCGCCAGAGCGGCGGCCTGGTTGAAGCGACGCGCCATGAGCCGCAACCGATGGAGCGGGATCGGCGTCAGGACATCCGCCTCGGCGAGAATGTCGGCCCCGGCGCGGGCCATCCAGCGCCCGACCGGCTTGGCGATTTCGATACGATCGGAATATTTCAGGCGGTGGATCAGCCGCCGCGCCGGCCCATCCTCGAAGCGCACCGCCGCCCGCGCCCGTCCATAGACCGGCGGATCGGCGATCGCCTGCGGCGAGATCAGTCCCGGCCCGAGATCCTGCTCGAAAGGCGTCCCGAGCCGTTCGCAAAAGGGACGTTCGATAAAGCGCATGGCGCCCCAGCAGCGCGAACAAAGCGCCCCCGCCTCGGCGATGGCCGCCCGGCAAGCAAGACAGGTCGGCGGATAAACAAAATCCAGCGCCGCCCGGCCCAGCGCGCTGACTGCGCCGAGCGCGCGAAGCCGCCAAGGCGTCGAGGACGATGGCTCCAAACCCTCAATGGACAAATCTGGCATGTATAAAAACTAGCGCTTCACGCCGCTTTACGCGAGAGGCGAGCACGAGGGATAACACGCCGGGCGAGGAGACCCTTCTCCCGCTTGCGGGAGAAGGTGGCCCGAAGGGCCGGATGAGGGTAAGGCGCAAGCCTCGAAGCCCCTCGCGCCAAATCTCTCGCAAGCGGAAGAGGGGTTCGCCCCCGTAGCCCTTTTTCGAATAAAGCGAGCCCTTGTCCGCGCCTCAGATTTTCGACGCTCCTCTCGCCCGCCTCCGCTTGGCGCGGGCCGCGCATGGAGCCTTTCACGGCGCGGACTTTTTGCTCCGCCGCGCGGCGGAGGAACTTGGCGAGCGACTGGCGCTGATCAAGCGCGAATTCCCGGCCGCCGTCGACCTGGCGACGCCCGGTCCTCATGCGGCTGAGGCGCTCGCCCGCGATCCCCGCATCGGCTTCCTCATCCGCGCGGCGCCGATCCCCACAACCCGCGGCGCCTTCCCGACCTACGTTGGCGATTGTGAACATCTTCCCCTGGCGCCGGCGAGTTGCGATCTCATCGCCTCGCTGCTCGCCTTACAGACCGTCAATGATTTGCCGGGCGCGCTGATCCAGATTCGGCAGGCGTTGAAGCCGGACGGTCTGTTCCTCGCCTGCCTTGCCGGTGGCGACACGCTGACCGAACTCCGTCAGAGCCTCACCGCCGGGGAAGCCGAAGTCCTCGCCGGCGCCGCGCCGCGCGTTGCGCCTTTCGCCGATGTGCGCGCGCTCGGCGGCTTGTTGCAGCGCGCCGGCCTGGCCTTGCCCGTCGTCGACCTCGATCGCGTCGTCGTACGCTACGGCGACATGGTCGCGCTGATGCGCGATCTACGGGCGATGGGCGCGACGAATGTCCTGACCGCCCGTAGCCGGCGTTTCCTGCGCCGCGACGTGCTGGCGCGAGCAGGCCAGATCTACGCCGAACGTTTCGCCGATGAAGACGGCCGCATCCGCGCGACCTTCGATCTCGTCTGGCTCTCGGGCTGGGCGCCGCATGAAAGCCAGCAAAAGCCGCTGAAACCCGGCTCGGCGAAAATGCGGCTCGAAGAGGCGTTGAAGACGGTACGTAACGCCGATCAATGAAATCGCCGGCCTAAAGGCACGGCTTCGAGCAAATCGCGTTGCTCTGGCGGCGTGGCGGCAGGCGCGGTCAGCGCCGGCGGCCGGCAGGCGCGATTGCCCGGACTCTTCTCGCGCGGATCAGGACGCGAGGTCCGCGCTTCGTCGCCATGGGCTCTGGCGTCGATTTCGCCGCCGCGCTCGGAGAGAAGGCCGAGCATCGGCGTCAAATCCTCCATCCGCTCGGCGACGATATGGATGACGCCGCTCTCGCTCTGCAGCTTGCCGGTCACCGCGACGAAACGCGCGCCGATGACGACGGCGCGCAATTTCTCAAAGACTTTCGGCCAGACGATGATATTGGCGATCCCCGTCTCGTCTTCGATCGTCATGAAGACGACGCCCGAGGCCGTGCCCGGTCTCTGTCGTACCAGGACGAGGCCGGCGACGGTAACGCGGGTCACATCCGGAAGGGCGCGTGTGATACTTGCCTCCCGTCCCCTCGACGGCGTCGTCGAAGCGCTCTGCGCGGGTGAGGGGAAGCTGCTGCGCGTCGATCTATTCTCCTTACTTTTTTCATCGATTGTTTTCTTGACGCGAATAAGAGGCAATTCCTCGCATCGCCTGATTCCCCGCGCATCGAGCCTTGCGCGCATGAAAGCCACGGGATGGGCTTTCAGCGACAGCGACAGGCGCCGATAGTCTTCGACGACATGCGCGCCGAGCGGCATCGGCGGCAAGAGCGCGTCCGGCTCGTGCTCGCGTTGTGGACGGCTCGCCGAGAACAGCGGCAGATTGTCCTGATCGCCGACCCGATCCAGTCCGCGCGCCGCCCAAAGCGCCGCGCGCCGGTCAAGGCCGAGCGAACGAAAGGCGTCGGCTTCGGCAAGGCGCTCGATCACCGCCGCGCCAAGACCGGTGCGCAACCAGAGATCCCGGATGGAATCATAACCGCCGCCGCGATTATCGACGACGCGCTTCATGTCCTTTTCATTCGCGCCCGCGATCTGGCGAAAGCCGAGCCGTACGGCGCGAGTCGTGAGGATGTCATCCGTCATTTCGGCGTGGCGAGGATGGATGGCGTCCCTTCTCCCTTCTCCCCGTTCCACGGGGAGAAGGGATTCCAACGTACAATCCCAATCCGAAAGATTGACGTCGACCTCGCGCACCTCGACGCCGTGTTCGCGCGCATCGCGCACGATCTGCGCCGGCGCATAAAAACCCATCGGCTGAGAATTGATAAGTGCCGCGCAGAAGACGTCGGGATAGCGGCACTTCATCCAGGCCGAATCATAGACCAGCAAAGCGAAGCTCGCCGCATGGCTTTCCGGAAAGCCATAATCGCCGAAGCCCTCGATTTGTTTGAAGCAATTCTCGGCGAAGTCGCGAGGATAGTTCTTCGCGACCATGCCCTCTATCAGCTTGTTCTTGAAATAGCCGATCGTGCCGACGCGGCGGAACGTCGCCATGGCGCGACGCAATCGATCCGCCTCGACCGGCGTGAAGCCGCCCGCGACAATGGCGATGCTCATCGCCTGCTCTTGGAACAACGGAACGCCCAGCGTCCTCTCGAGGACGCCTTTCAATTCTTCCGAATGATAGGAGACTTCGTCGATCCCTTGCCGCCGCCGCAGATAGGGATGCACCATATCGCCCTGGATCGGCCCCGGCCGCACGATCGCAACCTCGATGACGAGATCATAGAAGCTCTTCGGCTTGAGCCGCGGCAGCATCGACATTTGCGCGCGGCTCTCGATCTGAAAGACGCCGATCGTATCGGCGCGCTGGATCATCGCGTAGACGCAGGCTTCCTCCGGCGGAATGGTCGCGAGCGCGAAACGCCGCCCATAATGTTTGTCGATCAGTTCGAAGCCCTTGCGCAGGGCGGTCAGCATGCCGAGCGCCAACACGTCGACTTTGAGAATGCGCAACGCGTCGAGATCGTCCTTGGCCCATTCGATCGTCGTGCGCTCCGCCATCGCCGCATTGAGAATGGGTACGGTTTCGTCGAGCCGGTCGCTTGTGACGACGAATCCGCCGGTATGTTGCGAGAGATGGCGCGGAAAGCCGACAAGCTCGTGAGCAAGATCGATCGCCTTCGTCAGCGTCGGATCACGAGGATCGAGTCCGCCGCGCCGCGCATCCTTTTCATCGACGCCGCCGTCGCCATAGCCCCAAGTCGTGCTGGTAAGCGCATTGATTATATCGTCCGACAGGCCGAAGACCTTGGCGACTTCTCTGATCGCTGAGCGCGCGCGATAGGTGATGACGCTGGCCGCGAGCCCGGTCTTCTCCCGTCCGAACTTTTTGTAGATATACTGAATCACCTCCTCGCGCCGCTCATGCTCGAAATCGACGTCGATATCGGGCGGCTCGTTACGTTCGGCGGAGATAAAGCGGGCGAAAAGCAGGTTGTTGCGGGCCGGGTCGACCTCTGTGACGCGAAGGCAATAGCAAACCGTCGAATTGGCCGCCGAACCGCGGCCTTGCGCAAGAATGTCGCGAGAGCGCGCGTAACGTACGATGTCATGGACGGTAAGGAAATAAGGCGCAAATTTGAGCTGCCCGATCAAGGCGAGTTCGTCGCTCAGCGACTTGGCGACTTTCTCGGGAATTCCATCGGGATAACGCCATCGCGCGCCCTCCCAAGCGAAAGTTTCCAGCGCCGTCTGCGCGTCGGGATAACCTTCGCGCAATTCCTCGGGATAGGAAGGGTTGAGTTCGTCGAGGCTGAAAGAAAGACCGTCGAAGAAATGGATCGTCTCCTCCACCGCTTGCGGCGCCTCGCGGAACAGCCGCGCCATTTCGACGGGACTTTTCAAATGACGCTCGGCATTGGCGGCGAGGAGGCGGCCGGCGTCTTCGATCCTTGCGCCCTCGCGAATGCAGGCGACGACATCGGCAAGCTGGCGCCGCTCGGGCCCATGCATGAGGACGTCATTGGTCGCCAGAAGCGGCAAAGCCGCTTGCCGCGCCGTCATCGCCCGCTCGGCGAGCGCGCCGCGCATATGCGGCCCATAGGTCATGCAAGCGGCGATCCAGAGGCGCTCGCGAAAGGCTTCGCGCAACCGACTCAAAAGGAAAAATTCGTCCTCCGATCCATTCCTCGTGGAATCGGTTTGCGGCATGACCGCGATACGCTGACCTTCGGCGTGATCGAAAAGGTCTTCGATCGTCAGCAGGCACTCGCCCTTTTTCGTACGGCGATTGCCCGTGGTCAGCAGGCGACAAAGCCGGCCATAGGCGGCGCGATCCTGCGGATAGACGAGAATGTCCGGCGATCCATCGGAAAAGACGAGCCGCGCGCCGGGCGCGACACGTAGCGCGCCGATGTCGTCTTTGTGCTCACGCGCAAAAACATGCGCTCGCACCACGCCGGCAAGCGAATTGCGGTCGGCGATCCCAATCCCATGCAGTTTGAGCGCCGCCGCTGTCGCGACCAATTCCTCGGGATGCGACGCGCCCCGCAAAAACGAAAAATTCGTCGTCGTCGCCAATTCGGCATAGCGCGGCGCAAGGCGGATCACGGATGCGCCCTTTTCTTGGAGCGCAGCCGCTTCCCCGCACCCCTGCCGAGCGCTTCATCCGCGCCCTCGCCGGGACAAGCGCGCCAACCACCCCTTCTCCCGCCTGCGGGAGAAGGTGGCGCGAAGCGCCGGATGAGGGGAAGCCGCCGCCTCACCATGGCAACCCGCACGCGGCGGCGATTGTCGCTACAACGCTTTCGCGGTTGAGGAAGATGTCCCGGTTCCAAAAGCGCAGAACTTTATATCCATTTTTTGTCAACCAGGCGTCACGATGGCTGTCTCTTGTGCTCTCTCCATGTTGTCCGCCGTCTGCTTCGACAATCAACCGATGCTCAACGCAAAGAAAATCCGCAATGTACGGGCCGACTGGCGCTTGTCTTCGAAACTTGACATTTTGCATACGTCGGTCGCGCAATGTGTACCAGAGCTTACGCTCAGCTTCGGTTGGTTTGCGCCGCATCGCCCGAGCGCGCTTCTTTGCGGACAAGGGGATATCATCGCGCATCGATGGTCCTCACGTACGAGTGCTGTGTCAAAGTTCGAGGCTTCCCCTCACCCCAACCCTCTCCCGCAAGCGGGAGAGGGGGCGCGCCGAGGCCGTCATCCGCGCCCTCGCCAGGATAGGCGCGCGAAACACCCCTTCTCCCGCCTGCGGGAGAAGGTGGCGCGAAGGGCCGGATGAGGGTAAGCCGCGGCCTCACCCGAACAACCCATGCATGTACCATCGCGGCCGGGCGACTTCGCGGCCGTAGAGTCCTTCGCGGTAGAGCCAGAAGCGGCGGCCTTCGGAATCCTCGGCGCGGAAATAGTCGCGCGTCGGTCCCTCCGCGCGCCACCATTCGGCGGAAATCCGTTCAGGACCTTCGATCGCCGCGACGTGATGCGTTGCGCGCCGCCATTTGAAGCGCAACGGCGGTCCGTCGGGGACTTCGGCGATGGCTTCGATGGGCTCCGGCTGTTCGAGGAGACGGAGGGGACGCGTCGGTGGGGTCCCTTCCCCTTGCTTCGCGCCGCCTTTCTCCTCCCCCGCGCAGCGGGGGAGGGGGACCATGCGAAGCATGGTGGAGGGGGCCCGCGCGTCGCCCAAAGTCGCCGGCCTCGCCACAACGGCGAATTCCGGAATATGCGTCTCGACGAGATCGATCCGGGTCACGCGGCGCATCCCGAGCCGCGCGCTCAAGCGGTCGAGCAGATCGGCGAGCGAACGCGTCTCTTTTTCTTCCGGCGCGCGGGCGAAATCGCCTTGCGCGGGGCTAAGCGGCTCGGCGAGAAGACACGAAAGCCGCACCACATCGAAACCATAGCCGGCGTCGATCTCGTCCTCGTCGGGCGCCTCGAAACGCTCGCGGAACAGACGCGCCATCGCGCGCGGCTCATTGAGCGGCCGGCCGGCGCCGACGGCGATGCGGCGCACGGCGCCGTCGACGCGAAAGAGCGCTAATTCAAGCCGCCGCGCGCCTTTGACCTGACGCTGCAGCAACGCCGCCAAATCCTCCGCGAGTTTCAGAAGCGTCGCCTCGACCGCCTCTTTCTGAACGATCGCGCTGGCGAAACGCCGCTCGGCGGAAAATTCAGGCGCGGCGAAACGGGGCGAAATCGCCGAGCGCTCCAGGCCGTAAAGCGCGTCGAGCCGGGCGATGACGTCGGCGCCGAAACGCGCAGCGATCGGCGCGCGCGGACGCAAGGCGACATCGCCGATGCGGCGAAGGCCGGCGCGGGCCATGTCGGCGACATTCGTCTCAGCGAGCCCGAGCGCGGCGAGCGGCAGGCCATGGTACAATTGCGCGACGATTTTTCTCTCCGCGCCGGTCGGCGCAATACGCTCCTTGGAGAAACGCGCGAGCGCCCAGGCCGCGCGCGGAAAATCGGCGATTCCAGCCCGCGCGCCAAGGCCCTGCGCGGCCAGGCGCGTCTCGATCTCCTGGATCATCGCCTTTTCGCCGCCGAAGAGATGGGCAACGCCGGCGATGTCGAGCATGATCCCGTCGGCGCCGTCGAGCGCGACGAGCGGCGTGAAACGCTGCAGCCAATCGGCGATCCGGGCGAGGAGCTTTCCCTCCTCCGCCGGATCGGCTTCGACCGCGACAAGATTGGGATGGCGCGCCCGCGCATCGGCGAGCGGCAGGCCGCGCGTCAAGCCAAGGCTCGCCGCCTGCCGATCGACGCAGACGAGTTGCTGCGCGTTTTTGATCTTGAGGTACGTCGCCAGCGGCGTGAGGGCGCGCGCAGCGCTGCGCTCATTTTCCCGCAACACGCGCGCGCGGTCCGTCGAGAGGCGCGCGAACCAGAGGGAGAGGTACCGTCGGATCATGGAAGCTTTTCTCAGCGCTCGACCATTCGAGACGCTCAACGCGCGTCTCGTCGAAAAGCCGCGCCGGCGGCCCTTGAGCGGAGGGCGAAAGCCGCGACTTGACGAGCCGCGCGGCGAAGGCCGGCGCGCCCGGCAGGGCGAGGCGGCCGCCGGCCGGCGGCAAGCGCCGGCTCGCCGCGGCGGCGATTTCAAAACGCGTCTCGGCGGCGCTGGAGAGCGCATCGGCCTGACCGAAAACGCCGCCATGGATCATCAGCGCCGGCGTCGCGCCGGCCCGCGCCGCCAGAAGCAGCCGGCGAGAAGCGGCGAGGCCGTAATGTTTGGCGACGCTCCAAAGCTCGCCGACGACGACGGCAAGCGCGCCGCTTTTGAGCGCCTCCTCCATCGTCCACAGCAAGGCGCGCCCATCCTGCGCCTTGACGAAAACAAGCTCGTCGCGCCGCAGGCCAAAGGCCGCGAGGCCCGGTCCATAAAGCGCGCCAGCCTCGCGGGCGCAGAATTCCTCGTAAGCGATCAGGCAGAAACGGCGCGGCGAAGCGGCCGCAAACCGCGCCGCCAGGCAGAGCGAAAAAGCCATGGCCGCCGCGCCGTCGCCGGGAGCAGCCGGCGCGATCTCATGAAGCGCATCGCCGGCAAGCCCGCCGCCCAGCGCCCCGTCCAGCGCCCGGGCGACCGGCAGCCGGAAAGGCGCGCGCGGGCGCGGCCCTTCCTGGGATTCGATCCCCGCAATGGCGCTGCGCAAATGCGCCACGGCCTGCACTCTTTGACCCGGCGACATGATATGAATATTCCGGCATGTTCTCTCTTTGTTCTATACAATAATCGATTGCCCGGAGAGTCAAGAGGAAACGGGAAGACGGATCGATAATGAGAGTTAATTCACGCCCGATTAAACGTATCTCGAACTTACAGCGCCGGAGTCGGCTTTGTACTCTTATAGGGTTCTATCGGTTTACCAACTCCAATTAACGATTATCAGAGATATGCGAGAGCCGGTCCGAGGGAGCCGCCACGATGGCTTTTGTCCGACGCTATGGATGGTACATCTTCGTCATCCCCTTCGTCGTCTTTTTACTCGATGATATCGCCACAAACTGGCACGATCACGGGCATGAGAGAATATTGTACATCGTCCTCGAAAATACAGCCGAGGATTTCGCTGTTTTGCTATTCTGCCTCACGTTTCGAACTTGGCAAAACCGCGCCATCGCTCATATTCACGCGGAATGCCCAAACTGTCATTTCAAGTGGGTGATGCACCCGAAACAGAAGATACCTTTTTGTCCCCATTGCGGCGCGCCAGAACCGCGCTAGCGTCAGACGACGATTACTCCGCCTTCACCGCCTCCCGCAAAGCCTTCACTTCCGCCTCCAAATCCGCGATCTTCTGATCGCGTTCCGCCAGCGCGGCGGCGACGTCGGCGGCTTCGAAACGTTGCGGAATATGCTGCGGGCAATTGACGCTCCAGGCGCCGATCGTGAACAGGAGCGCCCGCTCCGGCCGCGCGCGATAGCCCTTCGTCGCCAGGCTCGCCGTCAGCGCTGGATCGTCCTCGACGATGCGCGCTTCGCCCCAGATTTTGACGCGACGGCGCATCGCATAATCGATGAGGAAGAGGTAGGCCTTCGGATTGTCGGCGAGATTGCCGAGCGTGATATACTGCCGGTTGCCGGCGAAATCGGCGAAGCCGATCGTCTTCTCATCGATCACGCGCAAGAAACCCGGCGGCCCGCCGCGATGCTGGATATAGGGCTGCCCCTCGGAATTGGCCGTGGCGAGAAAGACGCTCCTTTGCGCGCCGATGAATTGGGCCAGATCCGGCGTGACGCGGGTCTCCCACGCGCTCTGCTCCTCCATTTCGGCATAGGCCCGCCGCGAGCCTTTCTGCGCCTGGATCGCCTTGACCCTCGGCGTAAAGGCGATGTCGCTCGAATAATGTCTGAGGTCGCTCATCATAGCCTCTCGAGGCGTGCGCGCCGCCGCGCCCGCCAAAGCCACACCGATTTAATCCTTCCGTAATTCCGCGGTAGACGGCGTTTCTGATATCATTCCTCCCAATATCCGGGAGGGAGCGATGGACCGCCTCGAATCCATGTCCATTCTGGTGACCGCCGCCGAAGCCGGCAGCCTCTCGGCCGCAGCGCGCCGTCTCGGCGTCCCGCTCGCCACCGTCAGCCGCAAAGTCTCGGAACTGGAGGCGGCGCTCAAGGCCCGGCTCCTCATCCGCTCGGCGCGACGCCTTTCCTTGACTGACGCCGGCGAAGCCTATGTCGCGGCCGGCAGGCGCCATCTCGAAGAGGTCGAGGCCGCCGAACGCGCCGCCGCCGGCGAATATAGCGAGGCGAAGGGCGAACTGACCCTCACCGCGCCGATCGTCTTCGGCCGGCTCCATATATTGCCGATCGTCACAGAATTTCTCAAAGCCTATCCACGGATCGATGTTCGCCTGATCCTCGCCGATCGCGTGATGAACCTCCTCGAAGATCGCATCGATCTCGCTGTCCGCATCGCCCGGCTCGAGGACAGCAGCCTTCTGGCGACGAAAGTCGGCGCGATCCGCCGCGTCGTTTGCGCGAGCCCCGCCTATTTCGCCGCCCGCGGCGCGCCAAAGACGCCGGCCGATCTCGACGGCCACGACTGCATCACGTTCGAAGGCTTGAGCTCGCCCGCGCATTGGACCTTCGCTTTGGACAAAAAGCATGTCGCAACGCCAATTCACTCGCGTCTTACCGTCACCACGGCCGAGGCGGCCATCGACGCGGCGATCGCCGGCCTCGGCCTCGCACGCGTCTTCTCGTACCAAGCCGTCGCGGCGGTCAGAGCCGGCGCGCTGGTTCTTGTGCTCGAGGATTTCGAGCCGCCGCCTTGGCCGGTCAGCCTGGTGCGCGGACCTGGCGGCCTGACGCCGCTCAAGCTGCGCGCCTTTCTCGATTTCGCGACGCCGCGACTAAAGGAAAGATTATCGCAAGCAGCGCTTTCACGCGAATGATTAAGAACGTCGCTTATCTGATGCTGATTGCGCGCCCTTCCGCGGATCACAGCGATCCAACTCTTTGGACACGCTCCAAAACAGGCCTGAAATTGGACATATTGCTCGCCAATCTCCCTACTTAATATCTGTCCGGGAGGGGCCCCAGTGACTCAGCCGATTGAGACGTCTGAACGCGCCTCGCCTTTCATTCATGCCAACGAATGGGACGTCGCTCTCTACCTTAAATTCGAGAAAGAGCGGGTACGCGCCGCGAACGATCTCCTCGCCCATGTGCCGACCCGAACCCCACGCCGCGTCGTCGACCTTGGCTGCG
>JASLHV010000239.1 GCA_030153205.1 Roseiarcus sp.
CACGCGGAGCGGCGACTGATTGGCGCTCGTCGGCCCAATCTTGGCGATATCGAGAGCGCGGCGAAGCAAGTCGTCCGGCACTGGCTTGTCGAGAAACTCATTATGGGTGCGCGCTTCGGTGAAAATTTGCGCCAAAGCCACGTCGCTGATGGGAGCACGAGGATGTTCGATGACTTGATGCACGGTCATTGGCAATCTCCTTCGCCACAGAAATGGCGACGGCGCCCCATCGGTTCAATTGAGAAAATTATGTCATGATCCATCTGTTTTAGCGATAGATGGCGACGACCAGCATGGTCGCCGCCTCTGAGGGCTCAGCCCTTGGCCCGCGCCACGTTCAGCGCGTTCGTCCACCAGGCAAGCTCGTCGAGCATCGTATCGGCATTGGCCTTGAGATATTCGAGCTCGGCGATCGGCTTGCCCTGCCGCCATACGGCCATGAAATCGGCGCCTTGGATGTGAACGCCGGTGCGGGTCGGGGCCATCTGTAATTCGACGGCGATCAGCCGAAGCTGCTCGACCGCTCGCGCGCCGCCGACGCTGCCGTAGCCGATAAAGGCCGCTGGCTTGCGGTTCCATTCGGGATAGGCGTAGTCGAGCCCATTCTTCAAAACCGCCGGAACGCCGCGGTTATATTCCGCCGTGACAAAAATATAGCCGTCGAATTCGGCGATCTTCTTCTGCCAGCGAACGCCGACCTCATTTTGCGTCGGCGCCCAGGCGTTGGAGGCGACCTCGTCGAAGAAAGGCATGGGATAGTCGCGCAGATCGAGGATTTCGAGATCCATGTCGCCGCGCTTGCTGGCGATATCGAGAATCCACTCCGCCGGCTTGTGTCCGAACCGAACGGCCCTGGTCGTGCTGATGATGATCGCGATTTTCGGATTGGCCATAAAACTCCCCTTGGGCGATGCCGCCGCGGCGGCGTGAATTCCCCATGACGAGAGGTGAAGTTCGATAGCGTTCATTGCAACCGGCAAAAAATTGCTGATATCTATCGGCTGAAATGATGGATGGAGATCAAAGCCAATGATCGATCCTCTGACCCTCGACCAGATGCGCGTTCTGATCGCAGCGGCCGAAACGGGCAGCTTTTCCGGCGCGGCGCGGCGGCTGGGCCGGGTGCAATCGGCGGTCAGCCAATCGATCAATACGCTGGAGGCTGTCCTCGGCGTGCCCCTGTTCGACCGCAGCGGCAAGAAGCCGGCCCTGACCGAAGCCGGCGCGGCGATTATCAAGGACGCGCGCCGTTTGATCGACGCCGCCCGCACGATGAAGTCCCGCGCCGCCAGCATCGCCGCCGACACCGAGCCGGAGCTGACCCTGGCGGTCGACGCAATCTTCCCGAACGATCTCCTGATGTGGAGCCTGAAGGCGCTACGGCAGGAATTTCCACAAACGCCCGTCTCGGTCTTCACAGAGGGGCTCGGCGGACCTGAGCAGAGGCTGCGCGATGGCGTCGTGCGCCTCGCGATCTATCCCCTCGCGCTCACCGGCGCGCGCGATCTCGTCGCCGATTTCCTCACCGACATTGCGATGATCCCGGTCGTCGCGGCGGACCATCCGCTCGCCGCGCTCGAAGGCCCGATCGAGCGCGAGGCGCTCGAGCCGCATGTCCAATTGGTGCTGACCGATCGCACGCCGCTCACGCAGAATTCCCACGGCGGCATCATCAGCCACCATATCTGGCGCTTCGCCGACCTCTTGACGCGGCTCGAATTCCTCCTCGCCGGATTTGGTTGGTGCAATATGCCGGCCCATATGGTCATCCATCATATCGAGGCGGGCCGGCTGAAACGCCTGGCGCTCGCTGAAAAGGACGCCTTCGAATTCCGCGTCCACGTCGTCCATGAGCGCGGCCGCGAGATCGGGCGCGCCGGGCGCTGGCTGATCGCGGATTTGCGCCAGAGAATAGCCGGCCCGGCTTGCTCGTCCCATCGGCGCGACCTCACTGACAGGCTCGAACGCAGCGCGGCGACGCCAGCTTCTACGCTCATCGAGGATGCTCCAGCTTTCAGCGACGCGTCCTAACCTGGCTGGGCCGATTCACGCGCCTTTAACCCTACGGGCCTAGCAATAGGGGCGGGTGGAGCGGCGCATGATCCAACGATCCTTCGCGGCCGGCCGCGCGGGCCTCGCCCCGTGAGCGCCGCCAATCTTTCAGTTCCCGTCGATCAAAGAGCGCCGGCGGCGGCGCCGCGCTTGCGCATCGCGTCGCTGCAACGCGCAGCGCTATGGCTGCTCATCGCCTCGAGCGCGTTCGTCATTGTCGAACCTTCACCCTACGAATTCTTTTTCGTCGTCGTGGCGCTGATTTACGGCCTGCGTGAACTCCGCTTTGACCGTAGCATGGCCTCCCTGGTTATTTGGCCGGCTCTTTTCAACGTCGGCGGTCTTCTGGCGCTCGTTCCGTACCTCGACGACCGTAAGGCAGTCACCTTTGTTGCGATTTCCATCTATATCGCAATTACAGCTTTGTTTTTCGCAGGCCTCATCGCGAAAGAACCGCTCGGACGAATGCGGACGATACGATCGGCCTATGTCGTATCGGCATTCCTCGCGAGTTGCATCGGCATCATCGGTTATTTCAATGTCGCCGGCCTCGGCGAGTATTTCACGCTTTATGGCCGCGCCTCAGGTCCTTTCAAGGATCCAAATGTCTTCGGTCCATTCCTCGTGCCGCCGCTTGTCTGGCTTGCGCAAGACATGCTTCTCAAGCGCCGTGGCAGCCTAACGCGCGGCGCACTCCCTCTCGTCGTCATTCTTTTGGGGTTGCTCTTGTCGTTTTCGCGCGGCGCTTGGGGCGTCTGGGCGGCGTCAACCGCGCTGATGGTTGGCCTGACTTTTCTCACCTCGCAATCAGCCGCGCTGCGGCAGCGTATCGTTTTGCTCTCGGTCGCAGGCTTCGCCGTGATCGCGCTGTTGCTGATTGTTGCTTTGTCGATTCCTCAAATTCGCACCGTCTTCGAAATTCGTGCATCCTTGAATCAGGAGTACGATCTCGGCCAATTCGGCCGCTTCGGCGCGCAAGCTCAATCGATCCCGATGCTTCTCGACCTGCCGTTCGGCTTCGGCCCTTTGCAGTATCACTATCACTTCTTCGGCGTCGATCCGCATGAGACGTTTATAAACGCCTTCGCCTCCTATGGTTGGCTTGGCGGGTTGTCCTACTTGGCGTTTATTGCGTCGACGCTTTACTATGGCAGCCGCCTGGTCTTCATGCGGACCCCGTTTCAAAACGAAGCGATCGCCGTAACTTCCAGCCTATTCGTGCAGATATTTCAGGGCTTCCAAATCGACACCGATCACTGGCGTCATTTGTATCTACTATTCGGCGCGATGTACGGTCTTCTCGCTGCGTCGCGCTTGACCCGACGCACCGACGCCATATCGTCGACAATCAAATGACGCGTGAAGCTTCAAACGGAAAACAGCCGCAGAGCCGGCTGTTCGAGTTTCTTACGTCGATAGCGACGGAGATGTTGTCGACAATCGTACTCGTCTAAACCTCGATCCCGTTTACGCCGCCCTCGCCGTCCCGCCACGCATCAGCATCCCGCGATAAATCCGAACGATCGCCGCGACATGCCGGGCGAGGCTCGGCGGGTTTCGCCAGAAGCTGGCATAAGCGCCTTGCGAGAGAGTTTCGACCAAGCGATCGTCCTTCAGGCGCGTCAGCGCCGCGGCCAGCGAGCCGGCGTCGCCGTTCTTGAACCACAGGCCAGAGACGCCGTCCTCGATTTCTTCGCGGCCGGCGCAGCCATCGGAGACTACGACCGGCGTCGCCATCGCCTTGGCCTCCATCACGGTCAGCGGCTGGCCTTCGTACCAGAAAGAAGGAAAGACCAGGGCCCGCGCCGAACGCATCAAACTCGCGACGTCCTCAGGCCGCCGCCAACCCAGAATGCGCGCCTCGGGAAAATCCGCGCCCAGAGCCTCGGCGGCCGGACCGTCGCCGACAAAGACTGGGACAATGCCGGCGCGGCGCGCCGCCTCGGCGAAAAGGCGCGGCCCCTTCTCCAGCGCGAGCCTGCCGACGAAGATAATGTCGCCATGCGCCGGATGCGGCTTCTGCCCGAGATCCGCCGCCTCGACGGGATTGGAGACATCATGGATGGCGGCGGCGCGCGGCAGACTCGCGCCGATCACGCCGCGCTGGAATTTCGAAATGACGATAAAATCGCCGAAGACCGAAGGCAGCGCCGCGATATGTTGCATGATCGCCTGGCGCGCGACGCGCCACAGTTTCTGCGGATAGCTGCGCGAGTCGCAATTGGTTGTCAGGCACTGCGCCGACATCGGCGTCAGCGGACAGGGCTTTTGCGTTTGGTAGTTGTAGAAGCCGCCGTTCGGGCAGAAGAGGAAATATTCGTGGATCGTATAGATCGCCGGCAGGCCGGACCGCGCGATAACGCCGGCGATCGACGGCGAAAGCGCCTTGGCCCAGCCATGGACGTGAACCACTGTCGCGCCGCGCGGAAGCTCCGCCAGAAGTCCGCGGAGCCTTTCCGCCGCAGCGAAATTCCATAAGCCGCGCAGCGCCGCGTTAAGTCGGGACGGATCGGTCAAAATATCGAATTGGCCGAGGCAGACGATTTCGACGCCCTCTGCCTGCAGGCCGGGATCGATCGGACCGGCGGCGGCAAAGACAATCGGCCGATGCCCCGCCTGTTTGAGCCCGCGCACGCTTTCAAAGGCGACCCGCGCCTGACCGCCAGTCAGGCTCGCGTGATCCAGGATGATGACGATTGTGAGAGCTTCGTCGGCGAGGGGCAAAGAGGGCTCAGGTCTACTATCGCGGGCAAGTCCGCTCGAGAGCCGCAAACTCCGCCAAATATCCTTCCAGACCTTTAAACCGATATTTCAGGGAGGGCAGCCTCCCGCGAGCCTGCCCTGACAATGAAAACCCGCCCCGGATCGCTCCGGCGCGGGCTTCAATGTTTGAGCCGACGAGTTTTCGCTCGTCGCTCGCCTTACTTGCCGCCCTTGTCGCGCGCCTTCAACGCAGCGCCGAGAATGTCGCCGAGCGAAGCGCCGGAATCGGCCGACCCATATTGGGCGATCGCTTCCTTCTCTTCGGCGACTTCCAGCGCCTTGATCGACACCGCGACCTTACGCGCCTTGCGGTCGAACTGCGTGATCCGCGCGTCAACCTTCTCGCCGACAGCGAAACGCTCGGGCCGCTGATCGCCACGGTCGCGGGCGAGTTCGGAGCGCTTGATGAAGGTCGTCAAGTCGGTGCCGGCGATCTTCACTTCGATGCCGCCTTCCTTGATCTCGATCACCTCGCAGGTCACCACCGCGCCCTTGCGCAATTCGCCGCCTTCCTCGCCGGCGGATTTCGCCTGGTAAGGATCGGTCGCGAGCTGCTTGACGCCGAGCGAGATGCGCTCTTTCTCGACATCGACGTCGAGAACTTTGGCGTGAACGATGTCGCCCTTCTTGTAGTCCTCGATCGCCTGCTCGCCTGGCTTGTTCCAGTCGAGATCGGAGAGGTGGACCATGCCGTCGACATCGCCGTCGAGACCGATGAAGAGACCGAACTCGGTCTTGTTCTTGACCTCGCCGGAGACTTCGGCGCCGACTGGATGTTTCTCGGCGAAAGCTTCCCAAGGATTCTGCAGGGTCTGCTTGAGGCCGAGCGAGATGCGGCGCTTCGAAGAATCCACTTCGAGCACCTGAACGTCGACTTCCTGGCTCGTCGCGATGATTTTGCCGGGATGAACGTTCTTCTTTGTCCAGGACATTTCCGAGACATGGATCAGGCCTTCGATGCCCGGCTCCAGTTCGACGAACGCGCCGTAATCGGTGATGTTGGTCACGCGGCCCTTGAGGCGCATCCCGACTTGGTACTTGCTCTCGATCGCGTGCCACGGATCTTCGAGCAATTGCTTCATGCCGAGCGAGATGCGGTGCGTCTCGTGATTGATCTTGATGATTTTCACCTTGACCGTCTGGCCGATGTTCAAGACTTCGGTCGGATGGTTGACGCGGCGCCAGGCGATGTCGGTGACGTGCAGCAAGCCGTCGATGCCGCCAAGATCGACGAACGCGCCGTAATCGGTGATGTTCTTTACGGTGCCGTCGATGACCTGACCTTCGACCAGATTGGCGACGATCTCGTGACGCTGCTCCGCGCGGCTCTCTTCAAGCACAGTGCGGCGCGAGACAACGATATTGCCGCGACGGCGATCCATTTTCAGAATCTGGAACGGCTGCGGCACGTTCATCAAAGGCGCGACGTCGCGCACTGGACGGATATCGACCTGGCTGCGGGGCAGGAAGGCCACGGCGCCGTCGAGATCAACAGTGAAGCCGCCCTTGACCTGGTTGAAGATGACGCCTTCGACCTTCTCGTTCTTCTCGAAGGCCTGTTCGAGCTTGACCCAGCTCTCTTCACGCCGCGCCTTGTCGCGCGAGATGACCGCCTCGCCAAGCGCATTCTCGACACGCTCGAGATAGACCTCGACCTCGTCGCCGACGCCTGGGGCCGGATCGCGGCCGTGATTGGTGAATTCCTTGAGCGCGACGCGCCCTTCCGTCTTCAGGCCGATATCAATAACGGCCATGTCCTTTTCGATCGCCACCACCTTGCCCTTGATGACGGAGCCTTCAAAGGCCTCGTTGTCGCCATAGGTTTCGGTGAGCAAAGCGGCAAAATCCTCGCGCGAGGGCGCGTGGGTGGATGTATCTGTCATTTATTCTCCTAAAGAGCCCAATCTGGGCGGCGCCGGCTTGGTTAGCGTTGCGGGTCGCTCATCGGTCGCCGGAGGAGGCTTAGCCTCTTCACCGCCAGAAGGCGGGCCGGCGCGGCCGGCGTCGAGAGCGAAGGTTAGCGCGCCTCGCTTTTGGCGGAGCGCGCCGGGTGAATAGCAATATGGGCGCGCCGGGGCAAGGAGCAAGAAGGTTGGAGCGTCGCTTATTGCGCTTCGCGGATCGCTTTGGCGACTTTCAACGCCTGAAGCGTTTCGGCGACATCGTGGACGCGCAGGATCGCCGCGCCCGCTTCGGCGGCGGCGAGATGAGCGGCGAGAGACCCGGCGAGCCGTGCGCTCGTCGGCGCGGGCGAAACGCTGTCGATGAAGCGCTTGCGTGAGGCGCCCACGAGGATCGGCAGGCCGAAGCGCCTCAAAACGCCAAGCCGCGCAATCGCCTCGATGCTTTGCGCCGGCGTCTTGCCGAAGCCAATGCCGGGATCGAGAATGATGCGGGACGAGGCCACGCCGGCCGCAGCCGCGATATCGAGCGAGCGTGTGAAAAAATTCTCGATGTCCGCGATAATATCGATCGACGGATCGACCGTCTCACGATTGTGCATGACGACGATGAACGCGCCATAATCGGCGACGATGCGCGCCATGTCTGGATCGCGCTGCAGGCCCCAAACATCATTGACCATTACGACGCCGCGATCGAGCGCCCAGCGCGCAACCGTGGCTTTCATCGTGTCGATCGAGACGGGGGGGCCGGCGCGAAGCACGTCGGACAGAACAGGCTCGAGACGGGCGATTTCATCCTCGGCGCTGACGGGCTTTGCGCCGCCGTAGGGCCGGGTCGATTCCGCGCCGACGTCGAGAATGTCGGCGCCGTCCTTGGCCATGGCCTCGGCATGAGCGATCGCGATGGCGGGCGACAGAAATTTACCGCCGTCCGAGAAGGAATCCGGCGTGACATTCAGCACGCCCATGATCGATGGACGGCCGAGATCGGCGAAGGCGAAGAAATCTATCGTTGTGGCGGCGGCAATCATCGCGAACCGCTCTATCACAACTTCAGGCTGTCCGCCGCGACGACCGATGGTCGCGCGCGCCAAGCGGCGCCAAACGGCGGCGGTTTGATCGCAGTTTCGCCCTATTCAAGCCAGGCTTCAGGTCGACAAGGCGGCCTGAGACCGGCCTTTCGCCGAAACGTGATTTCAATCTTGCGCGATCGGCATTATACGGGCCGCGCACGCTGGCGTCGGCCGGCCTCAGCGCCCGCCAAAGGAGTTCCCATGGCTTTCCGTAAATTTGGGCGAGTCAGCCCGCTCGCCCTCGCGCTTGGCATCAGCGCGTTGCTTCTTGCCGGACCGTCATTCGCAGACAGCAAGGTTCTGGCCACCATCGACGGGCAGCCGATCACTCAGGACGACGTCACGGTGGCGATTGAGGACATTGGGCCCGGCCTGCCGCAGGGCATGGAAGGCGCCGAGCGCGATAAATATGTGCTCGATTATCTGATCGACATGAAGCTCGTCGCCAAGAAAGCCGACGCCGACAAGCTCAGCGATACACCCGATTTCGCCCGCAAGGCCGCCTATTCGCACGACAAGCTTCTCATGGAGGCTCTGCTTGGCAGTGTCGCCAAGACGGCCGCGACGGAGGAGGCGGAGCGCAAGGTTTATGAGGAGGCCGCCAAGGCGCAGCCGCCGCAGCCGGAAGTTCACGCCCGGCACATTCTCCTGCCCACCGAGGAGGATGCCAAGGCGGCGCTCACGCGCGTGAAAGCCGGCGAGGATTTCGCAAAGGTCGCGACCGAACTCTCCAAGGATCCTGGCGCCCAGGGCGGCGACCTCGGTTGGTTCACCAAGGACAAGATGGTTCCGGAATTCGCCGACGCCGCATTCAAGCTCGAGCCCGGCCAAATCTCCGATCCGGTGAAGAGCCAGTTCGGCTGGCACATCATCAAGGTCGAAGAGAAGCGGATGAAGACTTTCCCGCCCTTCGAGCAGGTGAAGGATCAGGCGGCGCGCTATGTCGTGCAGAAGGCGCAGAGCGAGCTGATCATGCAATTGCGCAACGGCGCCAAGATCGAACGGCTGGCGGAAGAAAAGCCGGCTGACGCGGCCAAGCCCGCCGATCCGTCAAAACCCGCCGACGCCTCTACGCCTGCTAACGCCGCCAAACCCGCTGACGCGCCGGCCGATCAGAAGAAACCGTAATCCAAAACGCTGATTTTCACGTTGAGCGCCGCGGAACAGATCAAGTTCCGCGGCGTTGCTTTTTCGGCGGGCTCACGGCGCTCGCAAGCCTCAGCGGGAGCAACGTGATGCATACGAAGGATCAGAAGGCGGCCAAGGAGACCGCAAACAAGCCGTCAAAGGCGTCGACGGAGGAAGAGAAAATGGACGAAGCGATCGAAGACTCGTTCCCGGCAAGCGACCCGCCTCCGACCTCGCCCATGACGACCGGCGCACCTCGCCGCGGCGCGAAGGCGGCGTCAGCCCCCCATGGCGCAAAGAAGTAATTTCAACTCATTCCCCGCGATACGGCGATGCGCTTCAGGCAAACCGTTCCATGGGCCGAATGTATTGCTGGAGTTTTCCATACTTTCTGACACGCCCGGCGCGCCATAGGCGCCGCAACACGACAGGCGCGCCTTGCCATCCGCGGCGCGATTCCTCGCACGAGACCAAATAGGGACTTCTTGGCGTACGCCTGCTGACGGAGGGAATTGCCCCCGCTCCGCTTCCGCGCTATCCCCTGCCGCCCGCCTTCCTCGCCCGGAAATCCCACATGGCCGCTCCTGCCCCGCTGTCGCCGCTTGCGCCGAAATCCTATCCGACGCCGCCTGTGGTCGCAGGCGTCCGTTTTGCGACAATCGCTGCCGGCGTCCGCTATGCCGGGCGCACCGACGTCATGCTGGCGCTCTTTGATAAGCCTGCGGCGGTCGCCGGCGTCTTCACGCGATCCAAATGTCCCTCGGCGCCGGTCGATTGGTGCCGCACGCATCTTGCCGGCGGCGAAGCGCGAGCGTTGATCGTCAATTCCGGCAACGCAAACGCCTTCACCGGCGGCGTTGGCGCGAAGGCGGTGGCCCATGTCGGCGAGGGCGCGGCAAAAAAACTGAGCGCAAATCCCAGCCAGATTTTCATGGCTTCGACCGGCGTCATCGGCGAGCCGCTCGACGGCGAGAAAATAACGAAGGTGATCGATGCGCTCGTCGGCAAAGCGGACGCAAATGGTCTCAGCGACGCAGCCCGCGCGATCATGACGACCGATACGTACCCAAAACTCGCGACCGCGCGCGTCGCCGTCGGCGGCAAGGAGGCGACAATTAACGGCATCGCCAAAGGCGCCGGCATGATCGCGCCGGACATGGCCACGATGCTGTCCTTCGTCTTCACCGATGCGGCGATCGCCGCGCCAGCTTTGCAGGCCATGCTGTCAAAATCCGTGGCGCGCTCCTTCAACTGCATCACGGTGGACAGCGATACGTCGACGTCTGATACTTTGTTGCTTTTCGCGACCGGCGCGGCGGGTGGAAGGCCGATTACGGACGCCGCCGATCCCGAGCTCCGTCCTTTCCAGCGCGCGCTCGATAAAGTGCTGCTCGATCTCGCTCATCAAGTGGTGCGCGACGGTGAAGGCGCGCGGAAATTCGTCGAGGTCCGGGTCGAACACGCAAAGTCCAAAAAGAGCGCCAAGCGCATCGCGCTGTCGATCGCCAACTCGCCTCTCGTGAAGACCGCGGTGGCGGGCGAGGACGCCAATTGGGGACGCATCGTCATGGCCGTCGGCAAGGCGGGCGAACCGGCCGAGCGTGACAAGCTCGATATTTACTTCGGCAAAATCCGTGTCGCCCGTGGCGGCATGCGCGACCCCGATTACAGCGAGGAGGCGACCTCCGCGTATATGAAACGCGAGAAAATCGTGATCACCGCGGATATCGGCGTCGGGCGCTCGTCGGCGAAAGTCTGGACCTGCGACCTGACGAAGGAATATGTCGCAATCAACGGCGATTATCGTTCGTGACGCGGGCGACTGCCTCGACGCGCGCCCTCCGCTGCAAGGGTGGAGGAATTCTTGCCCGAGCGTGCGCGCCATGAAACTCCTCCTGGTCGTCGCCGCTGCGCTGGTCGACGCCGACCATCGCGTGCTCATCGCGCAGCGCCCGAAAAACAAGCAACTCGGCGGTCTCTGGGAATTTCCCGGCGGCAAGGTTGATGCGGACGAGCGGCCGGAAGACGCTCTGATTCGCGAGCTCTGCGAAGAACTCGGCGTGACCGTGAAGGAAGCCTGCCTCGCGCCGCTGACTTTCGCCAGTCATAAGTACGACGACTTCCACCTCCTGATGCCGCTCTATATCTGCCGGCGCTGGGAAGGCGTGGCGACATCGCGCGAAGGCCAAGCGCTGAAATGGGTCAAACCAGGCAAGCTCCGCGACTATCCCATGCCGCCAGCGGACGGACCGTTGATTCCGCCATTGATTGATTTGTTGGGCGCTTAGCGGATTGCGCGAAATCAAGTATCCTGGTCATCATGCTAGAATCTTGAAATATCGCTGGTCGATAAGACAAGGCGCGCTGTTCGCTCCGCCAGAGCGTCTGAAGCAGTTCGAGAATGCGTTTGTCAGTCTCCGTCATGAGAAGAATATAGCGCGGGGGCCGGCGACCTCGGAAATCTTTCAGCCATCAATCAACGTCCGAACTCTTGATTAACGCTCGAGCCTCAAACTCGGTCGCATGATCGCACCCGCCGAATCCGCCCCCTCGCTCGTCGCCCTTCCCGCGGCGCCGGACCTTGCGGACAAGATGTCCGCCTGGCTGCGCGGCCTTGCCGGGGAGCGCGATCTTTCGCCGAAAACGGTCGAAGCCTATGGCCGCGACCTACGGCAATTCCTTGCCTTCCAGATGGAGCGCAACGGCGCAGCCCCGTCGATCGCCGATTTCGCTGGCGTCGCGCCCGCTGATCTTCGCGCCTTCATCGCGCGCCGCCGCGCGGAGGACGTCCAAAGCCGGTCGCTGATGCGCGCGCTCGCCGGGCTGAGGTCTTTCGCGCGCTACCTTGAGCGCGCCGGCGAAGCCCGCGCCTCAGCCTTCTTCGCTTTGCGCGCGCCGCGCATCGCCCGTTCTCTGCCCAAACCGATCAGTCCGACCGACGCGCGCGCCATGGCGGATACAGAGACGCGCGCGGGCGAAGAGCGCGAGCCCTGGATTCTCGCACGCGACGCCGCGGTCATCGCCCTTCTCTATGGCGCGGGCCTGCGCATCGCCGAGGCGTTGTCGATCCGCCGCAAGGACGCGCCGATCGGCGCGATAGATGCGCTCACCGTCGTCGGCAAAGGCCGCAAGCAACGTACGACGCCGATCATCGCCCCCGTTCGCTCAGCGGTCGAAGCCTATCTCAAGGCCTGTCCCTATGTGCTTAAGGACGATGGGCCGCTTTTCGTCGGCGCGCGCGGCGGCGAACTTTCGCCGCGCATCATTCAGCTTAGCGTCGCCCGACTGCGCGGCGCGCTTGGTCTGCCGGATTCGGCGACGCCGCATGCGTTGCGCCACTCCTTCGCAACGCATCTGCTCGCGCGCGGCGGCGATCTGCGCACCATCCAGGAATTGCTTGGCCATTCGTCGCTGTCGACGACGCAGATCTATACCGCCGTCGATGCCGCGCGGCTATTGGAAGCTTACCGCTCGGCTCATCCGCGGGCGCGCGCGGCCCGGTAGATCCTATTCGGAGGCGTCGGCTTTCGACGCCTGCGCGCGATAGTCGCGTAGCCATTGCCGAAACGCCCGCCATTCCCGCTTGGCCGCCTCCTTGTAAGGGGCGATCAGCCGGTCGGCGAAATGGTGGAAAATCATGACCTTGTTGTAGCACCAGACGAACATCGGCATTTCCATCAGCTTGTCGCGGGTGAGATCGAACATGGCCGCAATTACGCCGACGCCGACAAATTGCGCGATGACATAGGCGGTGAGGCCAAAGATGGGATGGCCGGTCGCGGCAATCCACAGAAACACCGGCTTGATCAATTCGACAAAGGCGAAAGGCACGCCGACAAGAACTAAGACGACCGGCGCCGGAATGAAGGCGATCGCCGCTTTGACGCGGGCTTTAAAGGCCATCCAAGGGATCAAGGCGGCGATACGGCGCGCGATCGCCACGCAACCGTCCCACACCCATGCCTCGAACAGGAAGACAATCGCCAGGAAGAGCATGCCCGGCTTTGATCGCGGCGGCTTTTTCGCGTCCGTTTCCATCGAAGGCCCCTCCAGGGTGGCCCAGATAGGCAGCGTCGTATGACGAATTCATGGACTGAGGCGCCGCCGCGGCGCCGAACTTACGGCCCGGCGCCCCATTGCCGCCATTAACGGGGGGTTTACCATCGCTCGCTTTCGCGCGAATGCGAGGCGTTTAGTCAACGTCTCAACAAGGTTGACAGAACCTTCCTTTAACCGTTCGCGCTTAAGGGTCGGCCCAAGGGGCGTTAGGGTCCAGGAGTCTTTTCATGCAGGGATTAACGAGCGGGCGGGCGCTGAAGTTTGGGGCGGCCCTGGTCGTCGGCCTCGCTCTGGCGGCATGCGCCAGGGGATCGCAAGACGACGCGCTCAATGGCGGCGCCATCGCCGCCGGCGCGCCCGGCAGCTACCAGGATTTCGCCTCCAATGTCGGCGACCGGGTTTTCTTCGACACGGACTCGACGGAACTGTCCGGCGCGGCGCAGGCGACGCTCGACAAACAGGCGGTTTGGCTCAATCGCTATGGCCGCTACACGTTCACGGTCGAAGGCCACGCCGACGAGCGCGGCACGCGCGAATATAATTTCGCCCTGGGCGCCAGACGCGCCGACGCCACCAAGAATTACCTGATCGCCAAAGGCGTATCCGCCTCGCGGATCAAGACGATTTCCTATGGCAAGGAGCGGCCGGTCGCGGTGTGCAACGATATTTCCTGCTGGTCGCAGAATCGGCGCGCCGTGACGGTCCTTGCGGGCGCGCCCTCGTCTTAAAAAGCGCATCCTCCGCCGCGCCTTGGCCTAAGCTTCGCCCAATTTTTGGCCGAAGCCAAACCCTATGGTAGGGACCGCGCGCCGTCAGTTCGCGACTGGCCGCGCGGGACTTGGGGGTTGGAAATTTTGAGACTCGTTATTTCTTCGCATCGCGTCGGCGTCGCCCTCGCGACTATTTTTCTTTGCGCTGCGGCGCCTGTTGCTTTTGGACAGTCCGCCTATCCGCCGGGGAGCGTTCCCGGCGCCGAGGAAGGGGGCGGCGATCCCGCCGCGCTCGTTCTCCGCGTCGAGCGGTTGGAGGACGAACTGCGCCACGCCAATGGCGCGATCGAGGAATTGCAGAACCAACAGCAGCGCCTCCAGGAGCAATTGAAACGCTTTCAGGAAGACGTCGAATTCCGTTTCAGCGGCGCCAATGGCCAACGGCCGATTGCTCCGGCGCCCGGGCCGAGCGTTTCCGCGACGCCGAACGCCCCGCTTGAAGCCGCGCCGGTGAGACCTTCAAAGCGCGCCGACGCTTTCGACCCCTCCTTGGAGCCCGGCGCAGTCGGATCCCCGAGGCCGCTGGGCGCGACGCCGCCGAGCGCGCCGCTCGAGCAGCCAGGTCCCGTCGCTGGGGCGCCGCTCGATCTTGCTCATCCGGGCCCGACGGGGCCGCTCTCGGCGGAAACGGAGCCAACCGTGATCACGGGACCCGGCGCCCCGGCGCCGGACGGACCGCGCGAGCAATTGAATGCTGCGATCGACATTTATCGCGCCGGTCAATACGAGCAGGCCGAGGCGCAATTGCGCGCCTTTCTCGCGCATAACGCCGGCAGCAAATTCGTTCCCGAGGCGACCTTCTATCTCGGCGAAAGCTATTTCCAACGCTCACGGCCGCGGGAGGCGGCTGAGCAATATCTCAAGCTCTCGACGGACTACGCCAAATCGTCGAAAGCGCCCGAGGGCATGTTGCGGCTCGGCCAATCGCTTGCCATGCTTGGAAACAACGAACAGGCCTGCGCGACGTTTGGCGAAGTCGGCAAGCGCTATCCGACGGCGGCCACCGCCCTGAAGAAAAGCGTCGAGCGCGAAATGCAAAAGGATCATTGTTGAAGCGGCCGCCCACGGCCGAAGCCCTCGACGAAGCGCGTATCGAAGCGCTTTTCGCGCCGCTCGCGAGTGCCAAAGGCCTTCTTCTTGCTGTGTCGGGCGGGCCTGACTCGACCGCTTTGCTGATCATGGCCGCGCAATGGGCGCGGGCGCGGCGGCCCAAGGTCGCGGTGGCGACCGTCGACCACGGCTTGCGCGCCGAAGCGCGGGCGGAAGCGGAAGCGGTCGGCGAACACGCCCGACGCCGCGGCTTTGATCATCATGTCATCGAATGGCGCGGCGAAAAGCCGAAGAGCCGCCTCCAAGAGCGCGCCCGCGACGCGCGCTATCGCTTGCTCGCCGAATACGCCAAGAAAATCGGCGCCGACCATATCGTGACCGCCCACCACGCCGACGATCAGACCGAAACCGTCCTCTTTCGCCTCCTGCGAGGCTCGGCTGTGGCGGGGCTGCGCGGGATGGAGACATTCGCGGCGCGAGAGGGGCTGACTCTCGCGCGCCCTTTGCTCGGCCTGCGAAAAAGCGATCTGATCGCTTATTGCGAAGAAAACGGTGAAACATTCGTCGTCGATCCCTCCAATGAGGATCCGCGCTTCGCACGGAGCCGGCTTCGCGAATTTTCCGGCCTGATGGCCGAGCAGGGCTTCGGGCCGTTCGAAGTGGAGCGCCTATCACGCCGGGCTGCTCGGATGGAGGAGGCGGTCGCCCGCGCCACGGCGCAAGCCGCTGAGCGCTTGGAATGGGATAGGGACGCGTCCAGTCGCGACGCCGGGCTTCTTTTCGCCGAGCCGCAGGAAATCGTCCTGCGGCTCCTGCGCCAGGAGATCGTCCGAATTGGCGGCCCAGAGGCGAACGGCGTTCGGCTTGAACAGGTCGAGGCGCTAGGCGAGGCCTTGCGGCGCGCCGCCGAGCGGGGCGAAGCTCGCGGCGCTACGCTTGGCGGCGCACGCCTTCGGCTGACCGGAAAAGGGGTTCTGAAAATCGATAAGGCGCCGGCGCGGCGCGACAATTCCGGGAAAACCCCGCCTGCCTCGGCGTCGGGACCGTAATTTTGCTCAACTTCTTCACGACAAATTCAGACAAATGCGGCTTCCCTTGGCAATTGGGGTCGGCAGCCCTAAATGGTAGGTTAACGCAGCCGAAGCCGCATCAAGGCGATAGCTTCGCAAGGCTGCTGACGGGACGGCGATGAATCCGAACATTCGAAATTTCGCGCTCTGGGTGATCATATTCCTGCTCGTCCTTGCGCTCGTCACGCTGTTCCAGAGCCCGGGGCAAAAAACGCCGACGAGCGAGATCAGCTTCAGCCAGTTGCTTACCGACGTCGATCAAGGCCGCGTGCGCGAAGTGACGATCGCCGGTCCCGAGATTTCGGGACGTTACACGGATAATCGCGCCTTCTCGACTTACGCGCCGAGCGATCCGTCTCTGGTCGACACGCTTTACAAGAAGAACGTCGCGATCAACGCAAAGCCGCCGTCGGACGGCAATTCCTGGCTGATGACCTTGCTGGTCAATGGCCTTCCCTTGCTCGCCTTCCTTGGCGTTTGGATATTCCTGTCGCGCCAGATGCAGGGCGCGGGCGGTAAGGCGATGGGCTTCGGCAAGTCGAAGGCCAAGCTGCTGAATGAGGCGCATGGCCGCGTCACCTTCGAGGATGTCGCCGGCGTCGATGAAGCAAAGGAAGATCTCCAGGAGATTGTCGAGTTCTTGCGCGACCCGCAGAAGTTCCAGCGTCTGGGCGGGCGTATCCCGCGTGGCGTACTGCTCGTCGGCCCGCCAGGCACCGGCAAGACCTTGACGGCGCGCGCTGTCGCCGGCGAAGCCAATGTGCCGTTCTTCACGATTTCGGGTTCTGACTTTGTCGACATGTTCGTCGGCGTCGGCGCGAGCCGCGTCCGCGACATGTTCGAACAGGCCAAGAAGAATGCGCCTTGCATCATCTTCATCGATGAAATCGACGCGGTCGGCCGTCATCGAGGCGCTGGCCTCGGCGGCGGCAATGACGAGCGCGAACAGACGCTCAACCAATTGCTCGTCGAAATGGACGGCTTCGAGCAGAATGAAGGCATCATCATCATTGCGGCGACCAACCGTCCCGACGTGTTGGACCCCGCTTTGCTGCGGCCGGGTCGCTTCGACCGCCAAGTCTTCATTCCCAACCCCGACGTTGTCGGCCGCGAGAAGATCCTCAAAGTTCACGTACGCAAAGTGCCGCTCTCGCCCGATGTCGATTTGAAAATCGTCGCCCGTGGTACGCCCGGTTTCTCAGGCGCGGATTTGATGAACCTCGTCAATGAAGCAGCGCTGATGGCGGCGCGACGCGGCAAGCG
>JASLHV010000243.1 GCA_030153205.1 Roseiarcus sp.
TCTTATCGGTTGGCGCGACACGCCTGTCGACAACAGCGACCTTGGCGAAGCCGTCAAGGCGGCGGAGCCGGCGCAGCGTCAGCTTTTCATTGGCCGCGGCGCGAATGTCATCGACGAGGACGATTTCGAGCGCAAGCTCTATGTCGTTCGCAAGGTCGCCTCCAATCGCATTCAGGCCGCAACGGTCGAAGGCGTCGCCGAATACTATCCGGTGTCGCTGTCCTGCCGCACCGTCGTCTACAAGGGCATGGTCCTCGTCGGGCAGCTCGCCGGCTACTACAAGGACTTGCAGGACCCGCGCTTCGAAACGGCGCTGGCGCTCGTCCATCAGCGTTTCGCGACTAATACTTTCCCGTCGTGGCGGCTTGCGCATCCGTACCGGATGGTCGCGCATAACGGCGAGATCAATACGTTGCGCGGCAATGTCAATTGGATGGCGGCGCGTCAGGCAAGCGTGTCGTCAAAGCTCTTCGGCAATGATATTTCGAAGCTCTGGCCGATCTCCTATGAGGGCCAGTCCGACACCGCCTGCTTCGACAATGCGCTCGAATTCCTCGTGCAAGGCGGCTATTCGCTCACCCATGCGATGATGATGCTCATTCCGGAGGCCTGGGCCGGCAACCCGCTGATGGATGAGCAGCGCCGCGCTTTCTATGAGTACCATGCCGCTCTCATGGAGCCGTGGGACGGCCCGGCCGCGGTTGCCTTCACCGATGGCCGGCAAATCGGCGCGACGCTCGACCGCAACGGATTGAGGCCGGCGCGCTATTTCATCACCGACGATGATCTCGTGGTGATGGCGTCCGAAATGGGCGTGCTTCCGGTGCCGGAAGAAAAGATCGTCGCCAAGTGGCGTCTGCAGCCCGGCAAGATGCTGCTCGTCGATCTCAACGAACACCGCATCGTTTCGGACGCCGAGATCAAGCAGCGTCTGTCGCGCTCGAATCCCTTTAGCCAATGGCTCGAGAAGACGCAGATCGTTCTCGAAGACCTCAATCCGGTCGAGCCGCGCGCCGCCCGTACCGACGTTTCGCTCCTCGATCGGCAACAGGCCTTCGGCTACACGCAAGAGGACCTTGCGATCCTGCTTGCGCCAATGGCTTCGACCGGCCAGGAGGCCGTGGGTTCGATGGGCACCGATACGCCGATCTCGGCCATGTCGGACCGCTCCAAGCTGCTCTACACCTATTTCAAGCAGAATTTCGCCCAGGTCACCAATCCGCCGATCGATCCGATCCGCGAAGAATTGGTGATGAGTCTCGTCTCGTTCATCGGGCCGCGGCCGAATCTGCTCGACCTCGCCGGCGCCGCCAAGCGCAAGCGGCTGGAAGTGCGTCAGCCGATCCTGACCAACGAGGATCTCGAGAAGATCCGCTGCATCGGTCACTTCGAAGATACGTTCGACACCAAGACGCTCGACATCACCTATGACGTCGAGAAGGGCGCCGCAGGCATGGAGCAGGCGTTGTCGCGCGTCTGCGAGCGCGCCGAGGCCGCTGTGCATGGCGGCTACAACATCATCATCCTCTCCGACCGCATGGTCGGCTCGGATCGCATTCCGATCCCTGCCCTGTTGGCGACGGCGGCCGTTCACCATCACCTCATCCGCAAGGGCTTGCGCACGTCCGTCGGCCTCGTCGTCGAGACGGGCGAAGCGCGCGAAGTGCATCACTTCTGCTGCCTTGCCGGCTACGGCGCGGAAGCGATCAATCCGTACCTCGCCTTCGAGACGCTCACCGCCATGGCGAGCGAACTCCCGGAAGAAGTCAGCGCCTACGAGATCGTCAAGCGCTTCATCAAGTCGATCGACAAGGGCATTTTGAAGGTCATGTCCAAGATGGGCATATCGACCTATCAATCCTATTGCGGCGCGCAGATTTTCGATGCCGTGGGCCTGTCCAGCGCCTTCGTCGATCGCTTCTTCTTCGGCACGGCGACGCGCATTGAAGGCGCCGGCCTGCTCGAAATCGCCGAAGAAACGGCGCTACGCCACTCCGATGCCTTCGGCCTGTCGCCGGTGCTGCGCAACGCCCTCGAAGTCGGCGGCGACTACGCTTATCGCCTGCGCGGCGAAGCCCATTCCTGGTCGCCGCAATCGGTGTCCTTGCTCCAGCATGCGGTGCGCGGCAACGCTCGAGACAAGTACCGCGCCTACGCCAAGCTGCTCAACGAGCAGGAGGAGCGGCTGCTCACCATTCGCGCGCTGTTCCGCATCAAGGGCGCGGAAGAAGACGGCCGTGCGCCCGTGCCTTTGGAGGAGGTTGAGTCCGCCAAGGACATCGTCAAGCGCTTCGCGACGGGCGCTATGTCTTACGGTTCGATTTCCCGCGAAGCGCATACCACGCTCGCCATCGCGATGAACCGTATCGGCGGCAAGTCGAACACCGGCGAAGGCGGCGAGGAATCCGACCGCTACAAGCGGATGGCCAATGGCGATTCGATGCGCTCGGCGATCAAGCAGGTCGCCTCGGGCCGCTTCGGCGTGACGGCGGAATATCTCGTCAATTCCGACATGATGCAGATCAAGATGGCGCAAGGCGCCAAGCCCGGCGAGGGCGGCCAATTGCCCGGCCATAAGGTCGACGCCGTCATCGCCAAGGTGCGCCATTCGACCCAAGGCGTCGGCCTGATCTCGCCGCCGCCCCATCACGACATCTATTCGATCGAGGATTTGAAGCAGCTCGTCTTCGACTTGAAGAACGTCAACCCGCAAGCGCTTGTCTCGGTCAAGCTCGTCTCGGAAGTCGGCGTTGGTACGGTGGCGGCGGGCGTCGCCAAGTGCAAGGCCGATCACGTCACGATCTCGGGCTATGAGGGCGGCACCGGCGCTTCGCCGCTGACCTCGATCAAGCACGCCGGCTCGCCTTGGGAGATCGGCCTTGCCGAGACGCATCAGACGCTGGTGCTCAATCGCTTGCGCTCGCGCATTTCCGTGCAGGTCGACGGCGGCTTGCGTACCGGCCGCGACGTCATCGTCGGCGCGCTGCTCGGCGCCGATGAATTCGGCTTCGCCACCGCGCCTTTGATCGCCGCCGGCTGCATCATGATGCGCAAGTGCCACCTCAACACCTGCCCGGTCGGCGTCGCGACGCAGGATCCGGTATTGCGCAAGCGCTTCACCGGCCAGCCCGAACACGTCATCAATTTCTTCTTCTTCATCGCCGAAGAAGTGCGCGAATGGATGGCGGCGATGGGCTATCGCCGCTTCGACGAGATGGTCGGTCAGATGCAGATGCTGGATCGCGCCGAAGCGATCGCCCATTGGAAGGCGAAGGGCCTCGATTTCACCAGGCTCTTTCAAAAGCCTCATGCCGCGCCGGGCGTCGGCATCTATCGCAGCGAGCCGCAAGATCACGGCGTCGACCATGTGCTCGACCGCAAATTGATCGCGGGCGCGCAGGATGCGATCGAACAGGGCAAGCATGTCCGTCTCGATATGACGATCCGCAACTCGGACCGTTCAACCGGCGCGATGCTGTCGGGCGCGATCGCGCGGCGCTACGGACATGCCGGCTTGCGTAACGAGGCGATCCACATCAAGCTCAAGGGCACGGCCGGGCAAAGCTTCGGCGCCTGGCTCGCTCATGGCGTGACGTTGGAGCTCGAGGGCGAAGCGAACGACTATGTCGGCAAGGGCCTGTCGGGTGGCCGCATTGTCGTCTATCCGCCGCGGGAAGCTTCGCTGATCGTACCTGAGCGCTCGATCATCGTCGGCAATACCGTTCTTTATGGCGCAATCGCGGGCGAATGCTACTTCCGCGGCGTTGCCGGCGAACGTTTCGCGGTCCGCAACTCCGGCGCGATCGCCGTCGTCGAAGGCGCGGGCGATCACGGCTGCGAATACATGACCGGCGGCGTTGTCGTCGTCATCGGCGAGACCGGCCGGAACTTCGCGGCCGGCATGTCGGGCGGCATCGCCTATGTTCTCGACGAGGCCGGCGACTTCGCGCAGCGTTGCAATCTGTCGATGGTCGATCTCGAACCGGTCGCCGATGAAGAAGAGCTCATGCAGCGCCTGCATCATCATGGCGGCGATCTCGAAGGCCACGGCCGTGTCGATGTGATGGCCGATATGAGCGGCCGCGACGCCGAGCGCCTGCATCAGTTGATCGTCAATCACGCCCGCTACACGGGTTCGACCCGGGCGCGCGAGATTCTCGAAAACTGGGAGAGCTATCTGCCGAAGTTCCGCAAAGTGATGCCGGTCGAATATCGGCGCGCTCTGGCCGAACTCGCCGCGCAACGCGGCGGCGAACAATTCCTCGCCGCCGGCGAATAGGCTTTGAGCGAGATGCGTATCTTCGGCGATCTTGGCTCCGGCAATTGCCTGAAGGTCAAGTTCACGGCGGACTATCTCGGCAAGCCGTATGAATGGGTCCATATGGACATCATGAAAGGAGAGACGAGGCGGCCTGAGTTCTTGGCGAAAAATCCGTTCGGTCAAATCCCTGTCGTGGAGCTGTCGGACGGTCGTCATCTGGCGCAATCGAACGCGATCGTTCTTTATCTCGCGCGCGACAGCGCCCTCATACCGTCGGAAAGTTTCGACCGAGCCAAGGCCGACGAACTGATGTTCTGGGAGCAATATAGTCACGAGCCCTATGTCGCGGTGGCCCGCTTCCAGATGGTCTATCTCGGAAAATCCATCGTCGAGCGCGAAACGCGCGTCGTCGAGCGTGGCGAAAAGGCGCTCGACACAATGGAGCGTTTGTTGCAAGGCAAAAGCTATTTCGTCGGCAATCGATTGAGCGTCGCGGATATTGCGCTATTGCCATATACGCGTCTGGCGCATGAGGGCGGTTTCGACCTTTCAACGCGTCCGGCGATGCGCGAATGGATCGCTCGGTGTGAACGCGATTTGCGAATTTCTTAGGGGCACGACCGCGTTAGAGGGTCGAGAAAAAGAGTGGCGCTATGGGCAAGGTCACAGGTTTCTTAGAGATCGATCGCGCGGAGCGGCGCTATGCGCCGGCCTCCGATCGCATCCGCCATTATCGTGAATTCGTCCTGCCGTTGTCGGAGGAGACGAACCGCAATCAAGCCGCGCGCTGCATGGATTGCGGCATTCCCTATTGTCACAACGGATGCCCGGTCAACAACCAGATCCCCGATTGGAACAACCTCGTCTACCGTGGCGATTGGGAAGAGGCCGCCCGCAATCTTCACACGACGAATAATTTCCCCGAAATCACCGGCCGCATCTGCCCGGCGCCTTGCGAAGCCTCCTGTACTTTGAATCTCGAAGACACGCCGGTCACGATCAAGACGATCGAATGCGCTATCGCCGATCGCGCTTTCACCGAGGGCTGGATCAAGCCGGAGCCGCCGACCACCAAGACCGGCAAGAAGGTCGCCGTCGTCGGCTCAGGTCCCGCTGGCCTTGCGTGCGCGCAGCAACTCGCGCGCGTCGGCCACGAAGTTCATGTCTATGAGAAGAACGCCAAGCCGGGCGGTCTGCTTCGCTACGGCATTCCGGATTTCAAGCTGGAGAAGCGCCACGTCGAGCGGCGCGTCGAACAGATGAAGGCCGAAGGCGTGACTTTCCATTGCAATACGCTCGTCGGTCGCGACATTGCGGCGAGCGCGTTGGTCGAAAAATACGACGCGGTCGCGCTCGCCGGCGGCGCCGAGGCGCCGCGCGATCTCAAGGCGACGGGCCGCGAACTCTCCGGCGTGCATTTCGCCATGGAGTTTCTGCCGCAACAGAACCGTCGCGTCGGCGGCGAACCTGTCGGCACGAATGAACCGATTACCGCCACCGGCAAGCATGTTGTCGTGATCGGCGGCGGCGATACCGGCTCTGATTGTATCGGCACCTCGATTCGCCAGGGCGCGCTTCGCGTGACCCAGCTCGAGATTCTCCCAAAGCCGCCGGAAAAGGAGAACAAGCTCGCGACCTGGCCCGATTGGCCGTGGAAGCTGCGCACCTCATCCAGCCATGAGGAGGGCGCCGAGCGCGATTTCGCGGTGATGACCACCGCCGTCGAAGGCGAGAACGGCGCCGTGACGGCGCTCCGTTGCGTACGCATCGACGACAAGATGCAGCCGATCTCCGGCACCGAATTCACGCTGAAGGCCGATCTCGTGCTGCTGGCGATGGGTTTTCTCTCGCCGGTGCGCGACGGCATGCTCGCCGATCTCGGCGTCGCGCTCGACAATCGCGGCAATGTCCAGGCCAATGTCGCCAACTACGAATCGAGCGTGAACAAGGTCTTCGCTTGCGGCGACATGCGCCGCGGCCAATCGCTGGTCGTCTGGGCGATCCGCGAAGGCCGCCAATGCGCCCAGGCGATCGACAAGGCGCTGATGGGGTCGAGCGTGCTGCCGCGATAAGCGGGGCGGCCTCAAATCCGAATTGCCTGTGTCCGGCTTCCGCCCTAATTGAAGGCGCAGGGACTGGCTTAAGCCGCGCTGTCTTACGCCGTAATCCGGTCGTCGGCGGCGGTCGGCTCGCGCAGCACATAGCCGCGGCCCCACACCGTCTCGATATAGTTGCGGCCCTGCGACGCCATCGCCAGCTTCTTGCGCAGCTTGCAGATGAAGACGTCGATGATTTTCAGTTCGGGCTCGTCCATCCCGCCATAGAGA
>JASLHV010000279.1 GCA_030153205.1 Roseiarcus sp.
CGCGAGTCGCCTTTCAGGCGCTTAACTGATGCATCGCCGTTGAGCGCAACGATCAGTCGGTCGCAGTGCTTGGCGGCGAAGCGCAATGTGGAGATATGTCCGGGGTGGATGAGATCGAAACAGCCGTTGGTAAAGCCGACCTCGAGGCCCTCCCGCCGCCAACGCTCTCGGATGGCCAGCGCCTCTACGGAGGTCGCCAGCGCTCCTTTGCCAAGCAGAGCCGGGAATCCGTGATCGTCGGCGCTTGCGCAGAGTTCCTCCCAGCTTACCGTCGCTGCGCCTGGCTTGGCTACGACGATGCCTGCGGCGAGATTCGCGAGACGCATCGATTGCTCGATCGACATGCCCCCGACCTGACAACACGCGATAGTGGCGATCACCGTGTCACCCGCGCCCGACACATCGAAAACCTGTCGCGCCACGGTCGGCATATGGATGGGCGCGATGCCCTCCTCAAAATAGGACATGCCCTTCTCTGACCGGGTGACAAGTATCGCCGCGCCCGTCGTGGAGATTAGAGCACGCGCAGCTTTCTCGATGTCCTCGTCGCTTTCGCAGGCGCCGCGCACGGCTGCCGCGAGCTCGCCGCGGTTCGGCGTGATAATGCTTGCTCCAGCATATGCGGAATAGTCCCGTCGCTTAGGATCGACGAAGATCGGAACGCCACGCGCCCTTCCCATCGCGATGGCGCCCTCGAGCACGCGATCGGTGAGTCCGCCTTTGGCGTAATCAGAAAGGACAAGCCCGTGCGAATGCGGCAACAAAGCTTCGATGCGGGCGAGCACCTTGTCTTCCAGATCTCTTGCGATCGGCGCGTCGGTTTCTCGGTCCACGCGCAGTAACTGATGGGCCCCGCTCATAACCCGCGTCTTGATCGTAGTCGGGCGAGAGTGATCAACGACCGGCTCAAAGGCTACGCCGGCGCCCACCATCAATTGCGCGAGCCTCTTGGCCTCGGCGTCGTCACCTACCGGTGCAATCAACCGCGATGTAGCGCCGAGTCTCGCAATATTGGCCGCGACGTTCCCCGCTCCGCCCGCGACTTCGCGATCACCAGCGTGCCGCACGACCGGCACGGGCGCTTCCGGCGAAATTCGCTCAGCCTTTCCGGTTATGTAGACGTCAAGAACAATGTCGCCAACGACGATCAACGAGGTTTCGGGTTTTAGGGGAAGCATCGCCCGACTATACCCGAAGCCCACGTTTACCGAAAGGTTCGCATTGGCGAATTGTGGCTAGCAGACGATATGACCAGTTTAGGTAGCGCACGATCTGTCCAGCAATTCAAAGCTCTTTGGAGAGCTTGGGATGCCGGATTGGCCCCATCGGAAGCCCCAATGGCCACGATCCTCGCCACCCCTCCGACGGCGAGCGCTTCAAGCTGATCGCGGACGGTACACGTCGATGGCTGCGCGAAAAATTTGTGACCGAGGAAGGACTTCGTCTTCAGTCAAATCGTTTGATTGTAAGCGCCGACCTCCGGATTCTCCCGTAACACGCCGTCGACTGCTTTAAACATCTCGCGCAAGCGCGCTTCTGAGACCGGACTTTCGACAACGACGACGAGTTCCGGTTTGTTCGAGGAGGCCCGGACCAGGCCCCAGGTGCCGTCTTCGACCGTCACGCGGACGCCGTTGACAGTGACGACGTCGCGTATCTTTTGCCCGGCGAGGGGAACGCCCTTCTCGCGCATCGCCCGGATGCGCGCGACGACCTTGTCAGCGACCGTGTATTTTATTTCGTCGGCGCAATGCGGCGACATGGTCGGCGAGCCATAAGTGCGCGGAAGAGCGCGATAAAGGTCGGCCATGGATTGCGTCGGGTTGCGGTCGAGCATGTCGAGGATGGCGATCGCGGTGACAAAGCCATCGTCATAGCCGCGCCCGACCGGGGCATTGAAGAAGAAATGGCCGGACTTTTCGAAACCGGCGAGCGCTTTAAGGTCGCGTACGCGCCGCTTGATGTGCGAATGTCCGGTCTTCCAATAGTCGGCTTTGACGTCATTGGCGATTAGAACAGGATCGGTCGCAAAAAGACCGGTCGATTTGACGTCGACGACAAAGGTCGCGCCTTTGTGCAAGGCCGATAGATCGCGCGCGAGCATCACGCCGATCTTGTCGGCGAATATCTCCGACCCTTCGTTGTCGACTACCCCGCAGCGGTCGCCGTCGCCGTCGAAACCGAGCGCAAGATCAGCGCCTGTTCGGCGAACCTCGTCCGCCATCGCATGCAGCATGTGCAGATCTTCAGGGTTAGGATTGTAGCGCGGAAACGTATGGTCGAGTTCCACATCCAGAGGTACGACCTCGCAACCGAGCGCGCTCAAGATCTGCGGCGCGAAAGCGCCGGCCGTGCCATTGCCGCAAGCGGCGACGACTTTGATCTTACGTTTCAGCTTCGGCCGATTGGTGAGGTCGGCAATATAGCGGGCCGGAAAATTTTCGACGAAACGATAAGCGCCGCCCTCGCGATATTTGTATTGGCCGCCAATGACGATATCACGCAGCCGCCCCATCTCCTCTGGGCCAAATGTGACCGGGCGATTGGCGCCCATTTTCACGCCCGTCCAGCCGTTATCATTATGCGAGGCGGTGACCATCGCGACGGCCGTCGCATCGAGATCGAATTGTGCGAAATAGGCCATGGGGGTGATGGCGAGGCCGATGTCATGGACCCGCGCGCCTGCCGCCATCAGGCCGGTCACGAGGGCGTATTTGATCGAGGAGGAATAGGAGCGAAAATCGTGACCCGTCACGATGTCGGGCTTCATCCCCATTTCGTGGAGCAGCGCGCCAAGGCCAAGGCCGAGCGCCTGGACACCCATCAGGTTGATTTCTTTTTCGAAAAGCCAGCGCGCGTCATATTCGCGAAAGCCCGTCGGCTTGACCATCGGGCTCGACTCATAGGCGTAAGTGTTCGGCTGAAGAGCGGCGTTCGGCTTCGGATACATCAAACCCCCAGGCGATCGCGATTTCCAGAAGCCGCTTACAGCAAATCGTCGGAGGCGCCTATTGTCTGCGCTACCGCCTATTGCCGCAGGATGAGTTGGCCGGATTTCTGCTCAACTCCGGAAAGGCGCTTGAGAAAGCTCATGCCGAGCAAATTGACGGAGCCTGCTTGGCGGTCCATCACGATCCCCTGCACCGCAGGCACATACACATCGCCGACGCTTACCGCATTCAGCATGACCGGCGCCGCCCGGGCGATCCCATTGGCTGTCGTCATCCGCGCCGTATAGCTCGACTCGTTGACAGGAAGCCCGATCCGCTGGGCGGTCTCCACAGACAGCGAGACGAAAGTCGCGCCCGTATCGACTAACATCTGGACGTGTGAACCGTTGATGACGACCTCGGTAGCATATTGGCCGCGCGCGTCGGGGTTGAGTCGAACCGTACGGCCGTTGTCCTCATCATTCGTCGAGGCGTGGATGATCGGGGTCGGAGGGCTTGTGGCGGGCGCCGCCGCCTCGGCCGGAGGGCCAGCGCTCGCGCCGCCGCCGGCTGCCTGCAACAGAGCCGGGAATACGCTGGGCGCATAGACGCCTGCGATACAGGCGATCACGGCAAGGATGACGACAGAACGGAGCATTGGCTTCGCACGGGGCGCGCGCCCTCGACCGCGAAGGCGCGCATATCAGGCAGACTAGCGCGGCCGAACCAATGGAGAGTTAATCGCTTCGGCGAAAAACGAGGCTAACCGCGCGGCTTGAACACCGGAGCTTCGCCCAAAACCCCGCCTTTAAGCGGTCAGCATCCGTTGGGCTGCGGCCCCAACGGCCCTGCCAAGGGCCACTTGCGCGTCGGCATCAAGATGAATGCCGTCGATTTTGCTCGATCGGATGACCGTCCCGGCGTCGAAAAACCCCGCTCCGCAGCGCTCGGCCGCTTCCTTTAGGAGCGGCGCGAGCTGGCGCGATTTCCGGTCCGCGTCTTCGAACATTGTTGTGAATACGCCGACGACTTCGATTGGCGGCGGGCAAATGACCAAGACGCGCGGCGCTTGGCCGCCAAAGACATCGAGCCGCGAGGCTTCGAGGACGAGCCTTTCAACCCCGCGCGCAATATCTTCCGCTTCGAGGCCAAATCGGCGTTTGAAATCATTGGTCCCAAGCATGAAGGCGACGAGATCAATCGGCCGGTGGCTTTCAAGGCAGGGACGCAGATAGGCAAGGCCTGAGAGATGACCGCCTTCCACCGGGTCTTCGTGCACGGTGGTGCGGCCAGGCAGGCCTTCGGCGACGACAGTCCAGTCTTCCCCGAAGACCGTCTTCATGACGTTCGGCCAACGTTGCGCCGGCTCATGCCGGCCGCCGTCCGTCCATGACGACATCGGGATACAACCCCAAGTGTTGGAGTCGCCGTAGCAGACCGCGGTTTTCATCTCTGCCCCTTTTCTCGCTCGTCGCGATCCGTCATCGCCCTACCGCGCTTGCTTGGCGAGAGCTTCGATCTCCGCCGCATAGGGCATGCTTGGCTGCGCGCCGGGCTTGGCGCAAGCCAGACTGCCGGCGGCGAGGCCGCGTTTCATCGCTGTCTCGAACGAGAGCCCGCCATCGAGGGCCGCCGCAAAAGCCCCAACGAATGTATCGCCGGCGCCCGTGGTGTCGACCACTTCGACTTTTGGCGCTGGCGCAGCGAAACGCACGCCCTTGGCGTAACCGACCGCACCGGCAGGCCCTAACGTGACGATGCAGGCGATACCCTGCGTTCGGTCGACATAGGCTGCAACCTCCTCGGGCTCCCGCGTCGATTGTTTTAACGCTGCGCCGAGCGTCAGCGCCTCGTGTTCGTTGACGACGAGAATATCGACCGCGGCGAGCAATTTCTGGCTGGGCGGTCCGGCAGGGGCCAGATTCAATATGACGCGCGCGCCCTTGGCCTTGACGTGGATGGCGGCGGCTTCGACTTCCGCCGGCGGCGTCTCGCGCTGCAGAACGAGCGTATCGCTGGCGCCGACCGTCAGTGTTTCGAGTTGTTTGGCGACGGCGAGCCGGTTGGCCCCGGAGGCGACAACGATGGCGTTCTCGCCATGGGCGTCGACGGCGATAAAGGCGGCGCCGGTCGGCGCGGCGACTTCGCGGGTCGCTGAGAGATCCACGCCATCAGCTTTGAGAAGTGCTAAAGCTTCGGCGGCGAAGGAGTCTTTGCCGATCGCCCCGACCATGACGACTTTTGCGCCGGCGCGTCGCGCCGCAAGAGCCTGATTGGCGCCTTTGCCTCCCGGACTCGTCGCATAATCGCCGCCAAGCGTGGTTTCGCCTGGGCCTGGAATAGTCTCGACGCGCGTGACGAGGTCGAGATTGATCGAACCGAAGACGACGATCATCGCGACGACCTCTACAGCCAGCCGCCGTCGGCGACATATTGTTGATTGGTCATGACCGCGGCCTCGTCGGAAGCAAAGAACAGCGCGACGCGCGCCATGTCGTCCGGCACGAGCGGACGTTTGACGCATTGTCCCTTCATCCGCTCGGCGTCGCCCTCCGGCGTCATCCATAGGGAAAGCTGCCGGTCCGTCATGATCCATCCCGGCGCAATGGCGAGACAGCGCACGTTGTGCTCGCCATAGGCGCGAGCAATTGATCGCGTGAAGCCGACGACGGCCGCTTTGGACGCTTCGTAAGCCGGCATGCCGCCATGGCCAAGCATCCATGAGGTCGAGCCGAAATTGATAATCACGCCCTTCTTCTTGGCGACCATGTCGGGCAGGACCGCCTGCGACATAAAAAACTGATGTTTGAGGTTGATCGCGATGCGGTCGTCGAAATATTCGGGCGTGAGGTCGGCCAGGGCGTGGCGTTCGTCATGCGCGGCGTTGTTGACGAGAATATCGATGGGGCCGAAACGGTTGCGGATCGCCGTGACCGCCGTGCGCAAGTCGTCGGTACTCTTTAGATCGGCGCGTTCGAAGTGCAAATCGCGTCCGTCGCCAGCCCATTTCGCGACCAAAGCTCTCGAAGCTTCCTCGGCAATATCGATGAAGGCGGTTTTGGCGCCCTGCTCGGCAAAGCGCCGGGTGATCGCAGCGCCAATACCGCTGCCGCCACCGGTGACGATGACGACTTTGCCTTTGAGGCTTGGGTACGTGGCGATGGGCGCGACTTCGATCGCTTCTGACATTAAGGAGCTCCAGAAATGAGGCGCTGCGCCAAAGCCTCTTCCACCCACGACGCGGGAGAGGACGCCTCAGCACAGCGTTAGGTTCTCGTTGGCGGTGCGCTACTCAAACGTACCGATTGAGCAAATTCTCGATCAATTCCTGCTTGCCTGAGCGCGGTTTCGGCGAAATCTTTTTGTCCGCCACCCGCTTGGCGATGTCCTCCAGGGACCGCTCGCCCGTGAGCATGGCCTTGCCCTCCGGCTTGGTCCAGCCGGCGTAGCGCTCGGCGAGAATCTGATCGTATTTCCCGTCTTCGATCAGCTTCGCGGCGGCGGTAAGAGCCTGAGCGCAAATGTCGAACCCGCCGATATGGGCGATGAGAAGATCCTCGGGATCGATCGACTGGCGCCGCAACTTGGCGTCGAAGTTCAAGCCGCCGGGCGCGACGCCGCCGCTTTTCAGGATATGGTAGAAGGCCGGCACGAGTTCAGCGGCATTATTCGGAAATTGATCGGTGTCCCAACCGGACTGATAGTCGTTGCGGTTTAGATCAAGCGATCCGAATATCCCGAGAGCGACAGCCATCGCGACTTCATGTTCGAAAGAATGGCCGGCAAGAACCGCGTGGCCGACTTCGATATTGACCTTGACCTCTTTCTCCAGCCCGAACTTCTGCAGAAAGCCGAAAACAGTGGCGACGTCGTAATCGTACTGATGTTTGGTCGGCTCTTGCGGCTTGGGCTCGACCAGGATCACGCCTTTGAAGCCGATCTTGTGCTTATAATCGACGACGAGCGATAGGAAGCGTCCAAGCTGCTCCTGTTCGCGTTTCAGATCCGTGTTGAGAAGAGTCTCATAACCTTCGCGGCCACCCCATAGTACGTAATTGGCCCCGTTGAGACGATGCGTCGCGTCGAGAACGTTTTTCACCTGGGCCGCCGCATAGGCGAAGACGTCGGGATCGGGATTGGTCGCCGCGCCGGCCATGTAGCGCGGATGGCTGAACAGATTGGCGGTGCCCCACAGAAGCTTGACGCCGGTCGCCTTCATCTTGGCGGCGAAATATTCGGTGATCTCCTCGAGATTTCGGCCAAACTCGGCGAGGTCTTCTCCTTCGGGGACGACATCGCGATCGTGAAAAGTGAAGAACGGAGCGCCCAATAACGAGAACATTTCAAAGGCGACGTCGGCCTTGAGCTTGGCCGCCTTCATCGTCTCCCCAAACCACGGCCGATCGAATGTCGGCGCGCCGAACATATCGACGCCCGGCCAGGCAAAATTGTGCCAATAGCAGACGGCTGGGCGAAGATGCTCCGCAATCGTCTTGCCGAAGACTTTTCGGTCCGGCTCGTAATGACGGAAGGCGAGTGGATTGTCGCTCTTTGGCCCCTCGTAGCGGATCGGCGCAGTATCGCCGAAGAAACCGGTGGTCATGTTCCCCCCATGTTTTTTCGCGAAGCGCGCAATGGATGGATGCGGCGCTCGTTGATTTTAGACGAAATCAGGAAAAAGCGACCGTTCCGCGCCCCGCTCCAGGAGGAGATCGACAGGCGGCGAAACAATCGTCACGATTTGACCTTTGACCTAGCGAAACGCATCCGCGCTTTATTTCGGATTCCGTATTTTGTTTCGCTGAGGCGAAATCTGTCAATAGCGACGGACCTGCAAACAAAACGCCCCGCGGCCGGTCTCGGCGCGGGGCGCAAAAATCGCAAATTTGAGACCGAACGCTACATGCTGTTCACATCGTCCGCCGCTCGGTGCGCCAACTGACGCGCGAGCAAATTCAATGACGAAACGTCGATGTGGTCAAGCACCTGCGCCAGGGTGACGTCTCCCGGCGTCCCAGGCGCAAACCCCGCACCAAAGGATTGACGAAGCACATACACTGGGGTCGCGCCGAACGTCTTTCGAATTTCGTCGCTCTCCTCAATGGAAATCGCGTGAATTGCGACGAACGTCGGCGCTCCCGCGACAGGATGATGGGTATGCATTTGACCTCCTCCCGCAACTTATTGATGCGGCGCGCTTTTAACTCAACACGCGACACGTTTTTTTGTTCCGCTGACACAACGCCACACATGGGAACGCGGCAGCGCGATAATCGTTCCAATATATCGGTTCTACAATACCGTATCGCGCTTTTACGCTGTTAAGCACAACATCGCGTCAATACGGCGATTTTATGGGCGCCTTTGACGCTATCCACGGTTAACGCGCGTCGAAGCGGCGCACGAAATCCACGAGCGCGGCAAGGCCGACCGCGGCGTCCTCCGCAGCGATAGATTCCTCCGGGTTGTGGCTGATTCCGCCCTTGCAACGCAGGAACAACATGCCGGCCGGGCAGAGCTGTCCCATGATCATCGTATCGTGCCCGGCGCCCGAGGGCAGCAGCCGGGCCGGCGCCCTATAAGTACGTTCGACGCTGTCCTTCAAGCCGGCGACGATCTTCGGATGACAAGTATAGGCGCCCGCTTCATGCGTTTGCACGAGCGTCAGTTCGACGTTTCGAGCGACGGCGATCGCGGACAGGCGTTTGGAAATGTCGGCAACCGCGCGGTGGCGTTGCTCGTCGCGCGGGGCGCGGATGTCGATGGTGAATCGCGCCTCGCCGGGGATGACATTGACCGCGCCTGGCTCGACTTCGAGGCGTCCCACCGTCGCCACCAGGTCGTCCTCGATCTTTGCCCGCGACTCGACGAGCAGGATCATTTCCGCAGCGGCTGTCAGCGCGTCGCGGCGAAGGCCCATCGGCACAGCGCCGGAATGGCCAGCCTCGCCTTTGACCTTCGCGCTGAAACGGGTTGCGCCATTGATCGCGGTCACCACGCCAACGGCCAAATTCTCACTTTCCAGCACCGGCCCCTGTTCGATGTGCAATTCGACGAAGGCCGCGACATTGCGACCACGCAGCGTCGTCACCGCCTCAGGGTCGCAGCCGAAAGCCTTCAGCGCCTCGCGCATCGTTACGCCGTCGGCGTCTTTTTGATCGAGAGCCGAGCGGGCGAAAATGCCGGCGAAGGCGCGCGAGCCGGTAAGCGTCGTTGGAAAACGAACGCCCTCCTCATCGCCGAAAGCGACAATCTCGACGGCGTGGTCGAGCCGCTCGCCGTGGGCGGCCAATTCTTCGACGACCGCCAGCGCCGCAAGCGCGCCGAGGTTTCCATCGAAGCGACCTGCGTTGCGAACCGTGTCGATATGCGAGCCCAGCATCAACGCCGGCGCGCCGGGCTGCTTGCCCTCATAGCGGGCAAAGACATTGCCGGAAGCGTCGATCTTGGCGTCGAGTCCGATCTCCTTGCACCAGGCGATGAATTGGCGCGCCGCTTCGCCATGCGACTTCGACAGATAGAGCCGCGTGAGGCGACCGTCCTCGTCGCTAAAGCGCGCAAAATCATCGAGCCGCTGTATAAGACGACGGGTGGGATTGGACATTGTCGTACCCATCGCGCTCAATTGCTCGCCATGTTGTTGTCTTTCAGCCAGCGCGCCAGGACGGCGCGCTCCTCATCGGTCATTTCCGTGACATTGTTCGGCGGCATCGCATGGGTCATCACGGCTTGCGTACGGATCGCCGGCGCAAAGGCGGCGATATGCTCCGGCGTGTCGAGCAGGACACCCTTCGGCGCCTCGCCGATCCCGGTGAAGACTGGCTCTGGCGCGTGGCACATGACGCAGCGCGTCGAGATGACGTCGACGACTTGCTGTGGGGCCTTCGGCAGTTCGACGCTCGCGGCTTTCGCCGGCGGCAGTTCACCGAGGCCGAGATTGGCGCGCACGCCGGGCGAGGCCGCCATCGCCACCCAAAAGGCGCTCCATATGGCGATCGCCGCGACGAACCAAGCCCACCAGGGCGCCTTAGCGTGGTCGGCGTGCCACATGTTGTAGAAGTAACGGATCATCGCGCCGCAAACGACGACGAGCGTCACGATCGCCGGTATCACATGCGGATTGGAATAGGTCAGCGGATAATGGTTCGACAGCATCATGAACAGCACCGGCAAGGTGATGTAGTTATTGTGCGTCGAACGCTGCTTGGATTCCTTGACCCATTTCGGCTCAGGCGTCTTGCCGGCGATCAGCGCGGCGACGCTCTTCCTCTGGTTGGGCATGATGATGAAGAAGACATTGGCGGTCATGATCGTCGCCATCAGCGCGCCGGTGTGAATGAGCGCGCCGCGGCCTGAAAAGATCAAGGTGAAAAGGTAACTTGTCAGAACGACATAGCCGAAGCCGACGAGGCCAAGGAGGCCATCGCTTTTCGAGATCGGCGATTTGCAAAGGAGGTCGTAGACGATCCACCCCAGCGCAAGAGCGGCAATGCCGGCGAGCGCGGCCTGCCAAGGCGCAAGCGGCATGACGGCCGGATCGATCAGGAAGAACTGCGACTGGCCATAATAGACCCAGCACAAAAGGCTGAAGCCGGAAATCCAGGTCCAGTACGATTGCCATTTATGCCAGAC